>NZ_JBMFRG010000017.1:0-34705 GCF_049968175.1 Dissulfurimicrobium sp. | reverse complement strand
TGGGATATCGACATACCCCTGAATGGCCATTTACACAAATTATTTTACACCCTCTTTTTTAACACTTTAACATCCTCTATTCTTTACAAATTGATTTTATAACTAAAAAATATGATACTTTTAAATTGTAAACTAATTGTTATCATATAACAAAACTTTCAATCTTATAAGGAAAGGAGCACTTCGATGACAAAACCCGGATCTGCAATCATAGACACCGACGCCGCTGCCCACACAGTATCCACCTTGCACCTCATCCTCCTCGCATGTTTTGCAATCCTCAGCACCATAGGCATATCTTTTGGGATTCATGCCCTGGTACTAGGACATGGTGAGACCTTCAACACGACAAGAGAGGTCCCATGGGGACTTCTCATAGCATCGTATGTATTCTTTGCATCCATGTCAACAGGACTCTGTATTGTGGCCTCACTTGGCCAGGTCTTCGGCATAAGGGTATTCCAGCCGATTGTTGAGAGGACGATCTTTCTCGCGATTGTAACTATAGCCGGGGGACTAATGAGTATCTCTCTGGAGCTTGAAAATCCCTGGAGAGTTCCTATTTATGGCGTATTATCGCCCCATCCCGAATCAAATATCTGGTGGAAAAGCACCATCTACAGCATATATTTTGTTTTGCTGACCCTGGATCTGACTATGCTGCATCTTGGGAAACGAAAGGCAGCAGCAAGGTTCGGCCTCGTGGCACTCATCGCATGCCTGGCGGCAAATCTAAACATGAAGGCAGACATGTCGGTTATAGGATCAAGAGAATTTTGGCTCGAAAACTATATGCCGCTCTATTTCGCCATCCAGGCCACCCTCCTTGGGTGTTCCGCAACCATGTTCTTCAACTGGGCCGCCATCAAACTTGACAAACAGCCTATCGACGCCGGGATGCAAGATGCACTCTCCATGATTGCAAAGATCAGCGTGATACTCCTTATTTTGACGGCTGGTTTTGTCGGGTGGAAGATATATTCAGGACTCTTCAACATGACCGAAAACCAAGATGCCATGATGCTTTTATTAAAAGGAAGCTATGCTGGCAATTTTTGGATAGGTGAAGTTATCTTGGCGGTCCTTGCGCCTCTCGCACTCATAACAGCTGCAAGGACAAAAAATGTAACCGACTTGGCCGCCGCAGGTCTTGTCTGCCTGGTCGGCACTTTTGTGATGATTTACGACCTTGTGGTAGTAGGTCAACTCATCCCGGTTTTCCATCAGTACAATATCGTTGACTTGCCAAGATATTTCTCCTACACCCCATCCCTCCATGAAGATATGATATTTATTGGGGCCATATCTTTTGTCATTACTGCTTTTCTTATTTGGGAACACTTTTATAAAATAAGGGCTATGGAAGCTGCAAGTCTGACACAAGGTACCAATGCTGGCGTTGGCGACTAACAGAAAGGGCTTGGCTGACAAGATTTATTAGATCATCGTTGATGGCATAGCAAAAAGTCAACTGCGGGGTACAGGTCTGTGCGCCTTACATTGACGATTTTTGCTTAGCCATCTCATGTCAATAACTTTTTTACGAGATCATCATTACAAATAAAAAACGCCCGACCCTAAATAGGTCGGGCGTTTTTGGTTATCAGACGTTTTTTGGTTATCATTGGTGCGCCCGGAGGGATTTGAACCCCCGACCTTCGGATTCGTAGTCCGGCGCTCTATCCAACTGAGCTACGGGCGCCAAGTGGGTTATATATAATTGAAATACCTGCCCGTTGCAACCCTTCCCTTATGGCATCTCGTTTTTATAGCATTTGATCATTTGCACAATAAAATTGTGACATACCATAGTTATTTTGTTACAAAATGAAATTAATCTATTCTTTGAAATTTTTCTTGACAAAAGATTTGTCTTTGATATTGATTAAAATCAAGGAAAAAAATTAATAATACGATTTTTTAAAAATTCTTTTGCTGAAATATGTTAAAAAAAGAAACAAATTACGTAAATTAATCTCACCAATAAACGATGGGACATCCAGGAGGAACGATCTATTTTTTTGGCCGATCAAAAAAAGGGAGTCCTCTATTTGAAGTCTGATAAACCGAAGGGGGTAATTACAAGCTGTCGCGTGTCTCATCGATTTAAATTGACCATAAAGGGTCAGATCAGGAGGGAGAGATGCACAAAAAAATCCTTTTTGTAGTTGTAGGGTTGGGATTCATCATGGGCTGCACTGGTGGACTTCAGAAACGCTCGGCCGTAATAAAAACACCAAAACCAGTGCCGGAAGCAGTCTATGTAGGGACAGAGACATGCAGAGGGTGTCATGAGGGGCTTGTAGCCGAGAAAGAAAACGTCCATATGAGGATAGCCTCTTTTGAGGTGCCTGACGGCTACAAGACAGGCTGCGAATCCTGTCACGGGCCTGGTTCAGTCCATATCGAGTCAGGCGGCGATCCGACCAAGATATTGGGCCCAAAAAAAGACAAGAATGACTCGAACCCTGAAGGTGTCGCAGGGATATGTGTATCATGTCACCAAAACGGATCTTGCATGAACTGGCCAGGCTCAACCCACCAAGAAAACGGAGTCCATTGCACATCGTGCCATAAGATCCACTCAAATTCAAAAAAATCCTTTTTAATAAAAGATGAGAAGGAATTATGTGCGTCGTGCCATCAAGATGTAAACGCACAGACCTACTTTGCATCACACCACCCTATCAAAGAGGGGAAAATGGGATGTACAGACTGCCATAACCCGCATGGCGGTGAAAATATGGAAAAGGGTATGCTCAGGACGGACGAACGAGTAAATGACCTGTGTCTAAAGTGTCATACAAGATATCAAGGACCGTTCGTCTTTGAACACGACCCTGTAGTGGAAAACTGCCTGATTTGTCATGAACCGCACGGCTCTGTAGCCAACAATCTCTTAAGGCAGCAGGAACCATTCCTCTGTCTGCAGTGTCACGAGGCGCACTTTCATGCAGCAAGGGCCTCGAACAGCCAATTCCCCGTAACCGTGCCTGGCGATCCAACAAATCAGATCGCTGCGACCGATCGCGGCTTCCAAAAATCGTTCATGACCAAATGCACGCAGTGTCACCCAAGGGTCCACGGCTCCGATATGCCATCACAATCTGTAGCCGGCCAGGGCAAGGGCCTTACAAGATGATAAGGGGGATAAGGACATGAACATGAGTAATGTTTATCTTTACTTGATAATCGCTGTCGGTCTTTTGTTTATCTGTTTCACGCCGGTCTTGGCGGATGATGAAAAACCGATCGAGGGTGAAATAACGGTCGGCGGCTCTTTAAACGACAAACTGAAAGGAAAGGAGCAGGGGGCCAAGGGCGCCGCTGAATATCAAAGCATCTATGATAAAGGTTCGAACTGGGACCTTAACGGCAGATTCAAATATAGGGGGGGCAATCTTGACCTGGATGGCTCTGCAAGATATCAAGATTCGGAAGACCAGGAGTATAGGGGCGATCTCTCGCTTAATCGAATAATCCTTTACAAGACCGACTACAACAAATTCATGCACCGCCTAGACCATGACAAACTGGAAAATCTTGAAGCACACATATTTAAAGGGGCAGGCACGCCAGGCGCCCCTGTAGGATTACCTTTTTCAAGCCCAATCCCCGGGAAAAATCCTGACGGCACAGCCATAACCGCCGGACAGAGCATAATAGGGGCCGCCGCCGTATATTACACGGATCACGGACCAGGAGATGACTATTCGGTTACCCGCTCCGAGTGGAACAGCCGCATAGTCTTCAATATACCCCAGATACCAGAACTGAAACTCGGTTTTGATCACAGAATGGAAAAAAGGACAGGCTGTGTCCAGTCGCGCACCATGAGCAAGTGTTCAGCATGTCATATAGAGGCCTATTCAAAAGATATAAATGAACTCACGAATGATTTCATACCCAAACTCTCTCTGAGACTTGAGGCCCTTGTAATAGACTATTCATATATGCACAGGGAATTTGATGACAGCGGCGACAAAATGTATAATAATTATAATAAGTTAGCAAGTGCACACGTTGCACCCTTCGGCCCGAAACTCCAGTTCGACGGGACATACGGTGCGCTTCCATTCGACCGCACGCCAGAGTCTACCAAAGACAGCCACAGCCTAAAACTACGCTACGATATAGACAAGAAGAATACCGTAATGGCCGGGGCTGTATATTCTGTGAGCACAAACCGAGGCACAGATTCATCATACAATGCACTCCTGGGCAATTACGGCAAAGACCTTGATCTTAAGAGCGGCTCGCTCTTCGCCAAGATACATAGCCACATAACCAAAAAATTGTCCTTGACTGCGCAAGTAAGATATCAAACACTCAACAATGACAACGTCTTCATAAACGTAAACGACCAGAGACAGATTGATGCATTTAAAAACGAACCCTTTTCAACATACGATTTTACAAGAAAATCGGGCTATGACCTGAACCTCTATACAGGCGGCGTTGATCTGACCTACAAGCTCAGCCGCACGATTGCGATCATGGGCGGCTATGAATATCGTCGGGAAGAAAGAGAAAACAATAAGGAGCACAATGTACCGCACGACACAGATGAACACATATTTAGACTTGCCGGGGACTGGCAGTTAAACAATGGGCCCAGGTTCAACCTTGGATATAAGCTTATGCTTGCAAACGATGTCTATGCCCTTTACAAGGCAGTGTGCGCCCCTAGCGGACAATTTGCCACCTATGCTGGTCCGGCCACAGACAACTGGAATTATTACAGAACCTATGCACCCAATATCTATGATGCAAGAACTGGGACAAGGAGCAATATGCCCAACAGGCTTCATGAAATAGGGCTCAAGGCAGGGTGGTCGCCCATCCAAATACTCTTTACAAACCTCTATGCAAAATACCGCATAGGAAACAATAACGAGGTAGACGGCAGAGATTGGCATCAGAATCTCTTCACCGGCGGATTGAACCTGGTGCTGGCTCCGAACGAAAAGATGGCCTTCAGTGCAGGCTATAACTATTTCTACGACAAATACGAGTCCATGTATTGCATAGCCGTCTATGACGGGTGAGGGAACCTCATAACATCGAGCCAGTTTGGCTCTGAACACACTAATATGAACTACAGGACAGAGGCACACACCTTTATGGTTGGTACAGACATCAAACCGGCGCCGAAGATCGGCCTAAACGCCACCCTGAGCTACACAAAAGGCATGGGCAGCATTAAGGACTTCTTCTTTGCAAGCATGTATCCAACAGGGGATGTAAAGCTTGATTATAATGTCAGTTCTCTCAATCCCAACATGCCATATCTCTATGATGTTGCATACATAAACGGCATACAAAACTATTCAAATCTCGACTTCTCAGAATTCGATTTCACATTTGGTGCAACCTATCGCCTTACAAATACCATTGGGCTGGGGTTGCACTATTTCTATGACAAATTTACAGACAAAGAACCATACGTTTATGGCGATCAAGGCACTGAGGTCCAGTCCGTTCTAGGGGTCCTGACCTACAGGTTCTGAGTCTTTCTTGCCCCAAGAGGGGCGGATCGTCCGCCCCTCTTATCCAGCCCTATAGACGCATAGACATCTAACCGCCCGCAAGAAATAATTGGTTATCTTTTTGAAGATATCCGCCTTTCGCGATTTAAATAAATTGCGGCCCTCTGGCCCGATCATGTGATGGACGACGGAATGTGCGCACAATATCGGTCTTGTAATCAGGAACAGGATTTAATCGCAACAGCGGTTTGTCGCCGCCAAATTGTTTTAAGATAATGGAAATGCTTGCATTTAGGATCTGATCGGTTTATATAGCCTAAAATCAAAATCCCTATTTTTAAGAGGTCTCTATGTCCAAGACATGCGAAATATGCGGTAAAAGACCTGGAATAGGCTGCAAGGTAAGCCATGCCAACAACCGCACCCTAAGGCGTTGGCTTCCAAACCTGCAACGCGTCAAGGCCCTTGTAAATGGCCAGACGCGGCACATCCGCGTTTGTACTCAGTGTATTCGTTCGGGGCGAGTTGTAAAACCTACAATATAACAAACCAAATTAACGATGGTTGGTGATATCTGCTACGACCTGCTGAATCCATTAAAATGACCTGGTTGGTGATATCTGCTTGACGCGAGATAAAAACTCTTTTTTAGTCTCTCGCATGTCATACATACCACCAGATCCTTCCACAAATACTGCAGCGGTCAAAATGCTCAAATATCAATCCAACGCAATTAGTCCATGGGTGGCTCTGCAGATTGTGCCCGGCATAGGGAGCATTACCCTCAGGAGATTGGTGGACCATTTCGGCTCGCCAGAGGCTGTGCTGAAGGCACAGACCTCTGAACTCGACGCTACCGGGTGGCTCTCTATCAGACTCAAAAATGCCATTTTGGCTGGTCCGGATTGGCGTCTCCACAAACGTTGCATGGAGACGATTGAAGGGCTTGGGGTTTGGACGATAACCTATCGCGATAAAGAATACCCAAAACCCCTGGGGCAGATACCTGATCCACCGGCCATACTATATGGGCTTGGAGACCGCAATGTCCTCAACGGCAAGGCTGTTGCAGTAATCGGCTCCAGGAAGGCCAGTGCATATGGCATCAAGGCGGCCAGCGAGATCGCATCCGGGCTTGCCGAAAAAGGAATTACGGTGGTCTCTGGACTTGCCCCTGGCATAGACTTTGCGGCCCATGAGGCCACACTCAAATCAGGTGGCGTCACCATAGCTGTAAAGGGATGCGGTATAGATGTGCCATATCCCAGGCACGACAAGGCCTTTATTAAGC
This sequence comes from Dissulfurimicrobium sp., assembly GCF_049968175.1. NCBI lineage: Bacteria > Deltaproteobacteria > Dissulfurimicrobium > Dissulfurimicrobium sp. Next base: position 27,925 of record NZ_JBMFRG010000017.1, on the reverse strand, counting down.
GCATAACATCAAGTGGCGCTATCATAACCGAATTTCCGCCCGGTACAGCGCCGGAGCCGAAAAACTTCCCTATACGGAACAGAATAATAAGCGGACTCTGTCTGGCAGTTGTAGTAATCGAGGCAGGCCTTAAGAGCGGCTCCCTGATCACTGCATCCTGCGCACTCGAACAGGGCCGAGAGGTGATGGCGGTTCCAGGCAGTATTTACTCAAACGGGAGCACAGGAAGCCATTGGCTTATAAAGCAAGGTGCACGATTAGTTGAAAATGCAACAGATATACTCGATGGTTTCTGTATCTTTCAGACCGGCCATGCAGAACCCGATGTGCCGAACAGGCCCAATATTATGTCTCTAGGACCGGAAGAGAGGCTTTTATATAATATGCTCGACGCTTATCCGGTACACATAGATGAAATTGTACATTCAAGCGGCCTTCCGGTCGCCCAGGTAAACGGCATATTGCTACAGATGGAGCTGAAAGACCTCATCCAGGTCCTGCCTGGCCAAATGTATCAAAAAAAATAAGGACTAAAAATATAATGGGCAAGAGTCTTATTATCGTTGAATCTCCGACAAAGGTCCGAACAATAAAACGATACCTCGGAAATGGTTTTGATGTAAGGGCATCCCTTGGTCATATCAAGGATCTTCCAGCCAAGTCGCTCGGCGTTGATATCGAAAACGACTTTACCCCGCATTATGAGACGATTCGGGGCAAGGCCAAGGTCTTAAAGGAACTCAAGGCAGCCGCCTCAGGCGTACAGGATATATACTTGGCACCCGATCCTGACCGTGAAGGAGAGGCGATAGCGTGGCATATAGCTGACGAACTTGCAGGAAACGGCAAAAAACCGGTGAAATTCCACAGAGTGCTATTCAGAGAGCTCACAGAAAAGGGGATAAAGGAGGCCATAAGTGCCCCTGTAGAATTGAACAAAAACAAATTCGAATCACAGCAGGCAAGGCGCATACTTGACAGACTGGTTGGTTACCAGATATCCCCGATACTCTGGGACAAGGTAAAAAGAGGTCTTTCGGCCGGCAGGGTCCAGTCAGTGGCTGTCAGGATTGTGTGCGACAGGGAAAGAGAGATACGTACATTTGTCCCTGAGGAATACTGGACCATCCAGGTGAAACTCAAGGCCGGACATCCACCTGAATTTGTTGCAAGGGTAACGGCAAAAAATGGCAAAAAGCTTATCATCAACAACGAAGATGCCGCAAGAGAAATAGCGGACTTTCTAAAAAACGCCGCATTCAAGGTCTTAAAGATACAAAAAAAAGAAAAGAGGCGTCAGCCTGCCCCTCCATTTATAACCAGCACGCTTCAGCAAGAGGCAGCCAGAAGACTCAGGTTTTCGGCGAAGAAGACCATGACCATCGCGCAGATGCTATATGAGGGCATAGACATCGGCGAAGAAGGCCCTGTAGGTCTTATCACCTACATGAGGACAGACTCTACAAGACTTGCTAGTGAAGCCGTCGATGCAGCCAGGGACTTCATAAAAGAGATGTTTGGAAAGGATTATGTGCCGCCCAAGGCGCCGAGCTACAAAACAGGCAGATTGGCCCAGGACGCCCATGAGGCCATAAGACCCACATCTATCTTAAGGACACCCGAGGCCATGACTACATACCTTTCCAAGGATGCCCTCGCACTCTACGAACTCATCTGGAAGAGATTTGTAGCGTCCCAAATGGCCCCTGCAATATTGGACCAAACACAAGTGGACATAGAGGCAGGGCCCTATATGCTGAAAATTACTGGCTCAATAATGAGATTTCTCGGTTTTACCGCCATGTACTCGGAGAAAAAAGATGAACAGGTAGGTGCCGATGACGATACAGGTCCGGTTGATCTCCCACCCCTTTCCGAAGGTGAAAATCTGGACCTCATAGATATCATTCCAAAGCAACACTTCACCCAGCCTCCGCCCAGATACACAGAGGCAAGCCTTATCAAAACCCTCGAAGAAAAGGGTATAGGCAGGCCAAGCACATATGCAACAATCCTTTCGACCATTCAAGAAAAGGAATATGTCCGCATGGAACAAGGGCATCTTTTGCCGACGGAGCTTGGTTTTATAGTTACAGACCTCCTGGTTGGACATTTCTCAGGCATACTCGATACAGGATTTACGGCCGATATGGAAAGACAGCTCGATGAGATCGAAGAGGGAAAATTGTCATGGCTGGAGGTCCTAAAGGGGTTTTACGCCCCATTTAAAGAGAGCCTTGATACTGCAAAGACCGAGATGAAGTCAATAAAGTGGGTCGGCATAGAAACCGCCATTAAGTGCGACAAATGCGGTGCCCCGATGGTCATTAAATATGGGAAGACAGGGGAATTTCTTGCTTGCTCAGCCTATCCTGTCTGTAAAAATACAAGCGACTTCACAAGGGATGAAAGGGGTCAAATAAAACCAATAGGCAAGGAGACATCCCATCCATCGGCTGGAATATGCGAAAAATGCGGGCGTCCGATGGTGGTGAAAAAGGGAAGATTTGGTGAATTCATCGCCTGTTCAGGCTATCCTGAATGCAAAAACACAAAACCCCTAACAACCGGTGTGCCATGTCCAAATCCAGGATGCAGCGGACAGATAGTAAAAAAGAGATCTAAGACTGGCCGCACCTTTTATAGCTGTAACAGATATCCAGAGTGCCAATATGTAAGTTGGGATGAACCGGTTAATGAAAAATGCCCTAACTGTGGCTCGCCCATATTGGTCGCAAAGATCGGGAGGGACGGGAAAAGGACGCTGAGGTGCCCAGTTAAAGGCTGCGGCTATAAAAAAGAGGCACAATAACAAAAAGGAGGAGCTGTCATGAAAGTAACATTGATGGCATGCAGTGGTGATCCTGAGATCCTCTGGAATGCCTTTCGCATGGGAAATCTAATGCTCGAGCAGATGGATGATGTCACCATCTTTCTTAATGGCCCGTCTGTCAACTACCAGATATTGGCCTCGGAAAGATACCCCCTGACCAATCTCGCCAAACTGTTCACTCTATCCGAAGGCGCCTTGCTTCCTGAGGCAAGCTCCTTGACCTCCACGGCGTGGAGGAAGGATATCACAAAAGGGCCAAACAGGCCGACCTGTACCGGTTGATCGCCGAAAGCGATAGGGTGCTGACATTTTAAAAAATCTCCAAGATTAACGATTTTGTTCGACAGTAAGGCGCGAGATAACCACCATCAATCTGTCCCTCTCCACATCAAGGGGATTAATTTTTATCCTACATCGGAAGTTGTCTTTTACCCCTTTGGAGAAAGGATTTGGAAATGGATTTAAATCTCCCTTCCATACCTTGACAGGATGGATTAAACACCATGGAAGGGGCAATTTGGAATCTTTCCAAGAAATTATAGCTGTTTATACGGCCTTTAAAATGTATCTGATCCGTTCAAACTCATCGAGGTCCTTGTAGCGTATCTCTATACAGCCACCTTTTTGTCCATGGGATATCTTCACGGTAAGGCCAAGGGAGGCACTAAGTTCCTTTGCAATACCTTCTATGTCAGGGTCAGAAATAGAAGGTTGTCTTGCCTTCCTTCCAGCGCCACGCAATAAAAGCCTTCTAGCAAGGTCCTCTGCCTGTCTCACCGAAAGCCCTTTTGAGACGATCTGATCCCTCATCATGCGCATGGTATCTGCATCGTTTGCCATCAAGAGTGTACGAGCATGCCCCATAGTGAGCCTACCCTCCACAAGATCCCTCTGTGCATAGTCCGGAAGCTGCAACAGCCTCAAAAAATTGGCGACTGTAGCCCTATCTCGACCCACCCTCGAGGCAACCTGGGCCTGTGTAAGCCCCACTTCATCCACAAGCCTCTTATAGGCCATCGCCTCCTCAAGCGGGTTCAAATCCTGCCTCTGGATGTTCTCGATAAGCGCAAGCTCCAAGACCTCGTTGGGACTTACATCTTTTATCACCACAGGGATGGTCTTTAACCCGGCCATCTGGGCAGCCCGCCATCGCCTCTCTCCAGCAACGATCTCATACCGACCGGATGAGACCTCCCTTACAACAAGCGGCTGAAGCACCCCTTTCTCTTTTATGGATGCCGCAAGGCCTTCAAGGGCGGCGCCATTCATCTCCTTCCTCGGCTGATTCGGGTTGGGATGGATCTTTTCTATCGGACACTGGAAAAAACCGGGGCTGCCTGCGTCATAAATATCACCTTCAGCAATAAGGGCGCCGAGCCCCTTACCAAGTCCCCCTTTAAACTTCATAAACCCCTCCTATGTCTTGAAAGAAACTCCCTGGCAAACGAAAGATATGCCTCTGCGCCTTTGGATCTCGGATCATACAAAAATATGGGCTGTCCGTGGCTTGGGCTCTCACTAAGCCTTATATTTCTGGGAATAGTCGCTCTATAGACCAAATCCCTAAAATGGGTCCTGACCTCCATGGCAACCTGATAGCCAAGGCGGATACGGTGATCATACATCGTAAGCAATATCCCTTCTATGTGCAACATCGGATTAAAATTGTGTTTTACAAGACGGATGGTCTGAACCAGCTGGCTAAGGCCTTCAAGGGCGAAGTATTCGCACTGGAGTGGTATGAGTACTGCATTTGATGCAACAAGGGCATTTATGGTCATAAGCCCCAACGAAGGTGGGCAATCTAGGATAATAAAATCGTAATGATCGAGACCACTGAGTGCATTCTTTAATACACCTTCCCTCTCCTGCCTCTCGGCCAGATCAAGTTCTATTCCGACAAGGTCGGTATTGGAAGGCAGGATGTCTAGATTCGCCACGGCCGTATGACGCACCACACCGGCCGAGCCAGAGGTCCCAACAAGCATGTGATACAGATGCGGATCAATTTGGCGCGATGAAAGACCCATACCACTGGTGGCGTTTCCCTGTGCGTCACAGTCCACAAGCAACACTGACTGTCCGAGCATGGCAAGGCCTGCGGCCAGATTGACAGCGGTCGTAGTTTTTCCTACGCCGCCCTTCTGATTTGCTATTGCTATAATGGATGTCCTTTGGGAAGATAGGTTTGTCATTGTTTCACGTGAAACATAATTCATGCCGGTTCATTCATATTTCCAGAGAGCAAGGGGGTATGACGATTGATATTTTTTGATATCTTTACCAGCGATCATTAATTGCCGAAACATCGGTCTCTCAAGGGTGACTATGACATTTTGATGTCGTTGATATGGACCCCGGGATTCCCTTGGCCTCAGTTAAAATCGCTCTCTTCTATGTGGATTCCAGATATTGACAATCCGTCCGACCTGGAAAGGTTTATCACGGATTCGCCTGACTTACTGTCTTTGTAAAGCCAGATTCCAGTTGTCCCCCTCAAAAAAACAAAAGGTATGTAGGGATGGCGTAATTTTGCAACAGATTTTTTTGGTACCCCACGATCGTTATTGACACAATCCCGACGAAGACACGCCCCTTCCAACACAGCTGTAACAGAACCCGATCTCCCTTACCTTGAACGGGTCATATACGTTTCTCAGGTCCACAATCGCAGGGGTCGCCATAAGCTCCTTGACCTTCATCAGATCGAGATTTCTAAACTCATTCCATTCCGTGACCAGCACCATGACATCCGCCCCCTCTACGGCCTCATATGGGTCAGAGGTATAGGCGACCTGGTCAACGCTGAATATGCGCTTGAATTCATTCATTGCCGCTGGATCATAGGCAGATACCCTCGCCCCCTTTTTGATAAAGGCATCTACCAGATGAATGGCCGGCGCCTCACGTATATCGCTTGTATTGGGTTTAAAAGAAAGACCCAGGACCGCTATCTTTCTACCGCCAAGCTCTCCGCCAAGTATCGCCTCGGTCTTTTCAACCATACGGTCTTTCTGTGCGGCATTCACATCCATGACCGCCTCAACAATCCTCAATGGAGACCCAAGATCCCTCCCCATCTTGACAAATGCCTCTGTATCCTTTGGAAAACATGAACCGCCGAAGCCAGGACCAGGGTGAAGGAATTTAGGGCCGATGCGCCTATCAAGCCCCATCGCCCTTGCAACATCGTGGACATCCGCGCCGGCCTTTTCGCACAGGTTTGCCACCTCATTGATGAAGGATATCTTGGTGGCGAGAAAGGCATTTGATGCATATTTTATGATTTCAGCGGTCTCAAGGCCAGTAACTACAAACGGTGTCTCAATGAGATACAGGGGTCTGTATATGTCTTTCACAATAGCAAGCGCCCTTGGGCTATCAGAGCCCAAGACAACGCGATTTGGGCGCATAAAGTCCTCAACCGCAGCCCCCTCCCTCAAAAATTCCGGATTTGAAACAATATCCACCTCGACCGGCTGCTTTTTATTCTCATCTATAAGGGCCTTGATCCATCGGTTGGTGCCCACAGGGACCGTGCTCTTTGTGACTACCACCTTATAATCATTCACCGCCGATGCAAGCTCAAGCGCCGCCGACTTGACGGCAGACAAATCAACCCCGCCACGTCCATCGGATGGGGTACCAACACCCAAAAAAATAACTAGTGATTGTTCAACCGCCGGTGCGAGCTCAATGGAAAACGAAAGCCTTTTGTTTGCAACATTCCTATCCACCAACTCCTTGAGACCGGGTTCATAAAATGGCATTTCACCAGCAATAAGCTTATCTATCTTATCTTTGTCCTTATCCACACAGATGACGTGCATCCCGAAATCGGCGAGTCCGGCGCCCGCCACCAGACCTACATACCCCGTACCAATTACTGTAATATGCATCTCGATCAATCACCCGCCAATCTCGTAGTATTTTTTGTACCAATCTATAAACCTTGGAATACCATCCTCAAGGGGTATCTGTGGCTTAAAGCCTATATCCCTTTCCAGGTCCGATATGTCCGCATAGGTTACAGACACATCACCTGGTTGTAAAGGAAGGAGATTTTTCTTTGCCTTTTTTCCAAGGCACCGTTCAACAACCTCTATGAAATACATCAACTCAACCGGTTTGTTGTTCCCTATGTTGTATATCCTGTATGGGGCGTAGCTTGTTGCCGGATCAGGGGCCGCCCCGTTCCATTCTGGGTTTGGATCGGGCACCTTGTCCACAATCCTTATCACGCCCTCGATTATATCATCTATGTAAGTAAAATCACGCCGCATCTTGCCAAAATTAAAGACGTCTATCGGTCTATCTTCAAGGATGGCCTTGGTGAACAAAAAAAGCGCCATATCAGGTCGCCCCCATGGACCGTACACTGTAAAAAAACGCAGGCCGGTTGATGGAAGGCCATAGAGATGGGCGTATGTGTGGGCCATAAGCTCGTTAGCCTTTTTTGTTGCTGCATAGAGTGAAATTGGATGATCGACGTTATCATGGACTGAAAATGGCAGCCTGGTATTTGCACCATAGACCGAGCTGGAGGATGCAAAGATCAGGTGTTTCACACCGGTATGACGGCACCCTTCAAGGACGTTTGCAAAACCAACGAGATTTGTGTCAACATATGAATATGGATTTTCAACGGAATAGCGTACCCCGGCTTGTGCGGCCAGATTTACCACTGCATCAAAGCGTTCCGATTCAAAGAGGGTTGCCATGGCCTCTCTATCGGAGAGATCTGCACGGACCATCTTAAATTTAGGAAACGGGATAAGCTCTCTCGCCCTGTCTTCTTTTATGGATGGGGGGTAATAGTCATTAAAATTGTCGAGCCCAATAACCTCCCTGCCTTCTTGCAAAAGCCGCTTTGAAAGATGGAAACCTATAAACCCAGCCGCGCCTGTAACCAAGATTTTTTTAAAACGCACTGTATCTTTCTGTATCATACACCCCATCTTTCATTAAGACCCTGCTACAGACAAACTTATCATTCAACTGTAACACTCTTTGCCAGATTCCTCGGCTGATCAACATCACAACCCCTGGCTGCTGCTATCTCATAGGCCATGAGCTGTAAAGGTACTACATAAAGAAATGGATTTATATCACCATCTGATGGCCTTGGGACAGATACCACATATTTGGCCATCTCCGCAAGACGGGTATCGCCATCTTCACCAAAGGCTATCACAATCCCACGCCTTGACCTTACCTCTTCTATATTGCTGATCATCTTTTCATACACATGATCCATTGGCGCCAGGGCCACAACCGGCATGTCCCTGTCTATCAAGGCTATGGGCCCGTGCTTCATCTCGCCAGCGGCATAACCTTCGGCATGTATATATGATATCTCCTTGAGTTTCAATGCGCCCTCAAGGGCTATAGGGAACATGAAACCACGGCCAAGAAAGAGGAAATCCTGCTTCTTATAAAATTCATCTGCAAGACCCATGGCCTCTTTGTGCCACAAGGTAAGGTAACCTTCCAATAGACCAGGAAGCCCTGCGAGGGCATCAATCTTTGTTGCAAGTTCATCACGGGCGATTGTCCCTCTTATTTTGCTGAGGTACAACCCCAATATAAACAAGGCGGCGAGCTGGCTTGTAAAGGCCTTGGTTGATGCAACCCCTATCTCAGGGCCCGCATGTGTATAAATAGTGGCATCAGCTTCCCTGGTTATGGTACTGCCGACAACATTACAGATCGAAAGCACGGGCGATCCCATGGCCTTTACCATCCTGATCCCCGCAAGGGTATCGGCGGTCTCTCCTGACTGCGAGATCGGGACGACCAGCACCTTATCATTAAGGATTGGATGCCTATAGCGAAACTCGGATGCCAACTCCACCTCAACAGGGATCCCAACCCACTTCTCTATCCAATACCTCGCAACAAGGCCTGCATGCCACGATGTCCCGCATGCAAGAAAGATTATACGATTAAGTCCTTTTATTACATCAAAAGAAAGATCTATCTCAGGAAGGGTTATATCGCTCACCCCAGGTTTGATGCGTCCCAGAAAGGTATTCAAGACCGCCTGGGGTTGTTCGTATATCTCTTTTAACATAAAATGCTTATATCCTGCCTTTTCAGCCATAGAAGCATCCCACGAAATGGTATGTGACACCCTGTCGACCGGCTCCCCGGTCTCGAGAGAAAAGAATCTTATCCCACCCCTCGACAGGATAGCCATGTCGCCGTCCTCCATAAAGACCAGGTCGCGGGTATAGGGCAGGAGTGCAGGGATATCGGATGCAAGAAATGCCTCATCCCCTCCAACCCCTAGGACAAGCGGGCTCTGTCTTCGAACAGCCACAAGTCGGTCCGGTGCACCCTTCCACATGACAGCAAGGGCATAGGAACCCCTTACATCAAAAAGCGCTCGCCTTACTGCTTGAATCAGATCTCGACCGTCTGTCAGATATTTTTCGATCAGGTGGGCGATAACCTCTGTATCAGTGCTGGAACGGAAGGTATGCCCTTCATCCAACAAACACCGCCGCAAGGTATAATAATTCTCGATGATCCCGTTATGGACCACCACCAGCGAACCAGTACAGTCTATATGGGGATGGGCATTAACCTCATTCGGCTCCCCATGCGTAGCCCAGCGGGTATGGCCAACCCCTATACCATCCGTCGAGGCACAGTGACCCCTGAGTCTGTCTTCAAGACCATCCAGCTTGCCTTTGCACCTTACAAGCCTCAGATCACCACCCTCGATCCAGGCAACCCCTGCGGAGTCGTAACCCCTATATTCAAGGCTTCCAAGACCCTTAAGCAATACCGAGCGCACATCCCGATGACCAACATATCCGACAATTCCACACATACCAACTCCTACAATGCTGCTTGCGATGATATCAATTTTTGCAATTATAAACTAGCAAACCTATTACTTGAAGATTATATTTTGGTTAAGAAAAAAAGGGGTTAATAGATGATCTTGGCTGTAGATATAGGAAATACCCAGACCGTCTTAGGGATAATCAAAGGTACAACAATAGTCCGAAACTGGAGAATCCATACCAACAAACATACAACCGCCGACGAACTCGCTGCCTTGCTGATCCAGCTAGGCGAGATAGCAGAGATAAAAATTTTCCACATTGAAGATATTATTATTTCCTGTGTCGTGCCGCCTCTTGTACGCCCCTGGGAAGAATTTGCTACAAAATATTTAAAAAAGGAGGCTATAATCTTAAAAGGAGATATGCCGCTTGGGATGCCGATTCTATATAAAAGGCCATATGAAGTCGGGGCAGACCGCATCGTAAATGCCATTGGTGCTTACAAAAAATACAGACGGGCGCTCATTATAATCGACTATGGCACTGCAATCACATTCGACTGTGTCTCATCGAAAGGCGAATATCTAGGTGGCGCAATCGCGCCTGGAATATGGCTTGCGACAGAGGCACTGTTTCGCGGCACATCAAGACTCCCAAGGGTAGAACTCTTTGCCAAACCAAAGACCGCCATAGGCCAGGATACAAACTCAGCCATCCAATCAGGTGTCATATATGGATTCGCCGGTCTTACAGACGGGATGGTGGAGCGACTATCCAAAGAATTTCCTAAGAGACCTACCGTTATAGCAACCGGCGGCCTAGCATCGCTTATTGCCCCTTATTGCTCAACAATAGAAGAAGTTCTTCCCGATCTCACCCTGCAAGGCCTTGCCATTATCTACAGGGGCCTAAAGACAAGAAGCCGGGCTAACCGGCAGGATTCAACAATTCCAAAATGACATCGGCCTGACGGCTTGCAGCATTGCCAGAGAGCCCTATCAAGGCATCTCTAGCTGCCAGACCAACCTGCTTTCTGAATGCAGGGGTCCTAAGCAATGACTCAACAATCGATACAAGCCCGGCAACATCTCTGACCTCAAAACCACCACCGGCATCGAGCGCCGCCTTAGCCTCTTCGAAGTTATCCATATATGGCCCATAGATCACAGGAAGCGCCCATGCCGCAGGTTCCATGATGTTCTGTCCCCCCTTAGGGACAAGTGAGCCGCCAACAAACACAACCGTGGCGATGCCATAAATATCAAACAACGGTCCAACTACATCTACAACAACCACCTGGGATGTGCGCCTCTCCCCCATCTCCAGTCTACTCCAAAGCTGAAAAGGTAGACCTGCAGCCTCCAGCCGCGATGCAATAGAAGACACCTTTCTTATATGCCTTGGTATCAAAAAAAGCATAAGCCCCGAAAAAGAACTTAGGAGCAGGCGATATGCCTCTATAACCAGCCCATCTTCATCTCCCCTCAAACTGCCAGCCACAAATACATGGGCAGAGGCATCTATGCCCATGCGACAGCGGAGCGCCTCGGCCCTTTCATTATCAGGCCTTGAGATCAGACCCTCAAATTTTGCATTGCCGGTTACCTCAACCAAGGTCTCGGGCGCCCCCAATTCGATCAAGCGCCTCCCATGTACCTCTGAAATGGCACAAACCCGCGAAAACTCACGCAACAATCCACCTATCAACCACCTTATCTTTTTATATCTCCCAAAAGACCTTGTAGATATCCGACCATTTATCAATACAACCCTTGAACCGGTCTCGCGAACGGCATTGATCATGTTGGGCCACAACTCTGTCTCAATAGGTGCATAGACCTTCGGCCTTATGGCTACCGCCACCCTGTGCACCGCCCGTGGAAAGTCTAGGGGATATGGTATGACCAGGCAACGATGTGATAAGAAAGACATGGCCCTCGCAAGACCAGCGGGCGTTGTGGATGAGACGGCAATTTTGAGATATGGTGCCCTTTTATCTAGCGCCGCAACAATAGCCTCTGCTACGGCTACCTCTCCGACAGATACGGCCTGAATCCAGACATCATATGGTCCTGTATCAACGGGTAGACCTGGCATCTTACCAAGCCGCCCAACAAGAAGGCCATCCAGCCCCTCAAGCCTTGACCACACCCCCAGAAAAGGATAGGCTATGCTATATAACATAGCGGAACATCTTTTGTATGTGGCATAAGCCACCGACTGCCCCAGTAATTTCATCAAGGTCGATTTTAACTCACCAGACAGCCCTTGCGCCAATACATTCTTCTGGTATTTTTATAATTAATATATATTAATCGTTTGGAATCTTTTCAACCTGAAAGATCAGGGGAGTTGGGCGTGAAGCGTACACCAATAACCAAGGAAGGTTATGAAAGACTAAAAAAAGAACTGGAACAACTAGAAAGGGTCGAAAGACAGCTTGTAATCAAGGCCATCGCAGAGGCAAGGGCGCACGGTGATCTGTCTGAAAATGCTGAATACCATGCCGCCAAAGAACGCCAGGGTCACATCGAAGCAAGGATACAATACCTCAACAACCAACTTGCATCGGCCGACATCATCGATTGTTCAGACCAGGATTGCGAGAGGGTAGTATTTGGAGTAAAAGTCAGACTTATAAACCTTGATACAAACGAAGAAGTTGTTTATCAGATTGTCGGGCCGGACGAATCCGACATACAAGCAGGCCGACTGTCTGTAACCTCTCCACTAGGCAAGGCGCTGATAGGAAGGCGCCAAGGGGATGAGGTGGAATTGAAGACGCCTGCAGGCATTAGAAACTATGAAATATCTGAGATTTTTACATAAAATCCTGTTCAAGACCCCTTGCCAATGGATTTGTTGAGCCCCTCAAGATAACCCTCCCATTCCATTGGAAGGAGATATTTCTTTTTACTATTGCATTCTCTGCATGCCGGAACCAGGTTGACTTTTATACTCTTGCCCCCGCGCGCCAAAGGAACAATATGATCCATTGTAAGGTTCTGCGGCCCCACATTGCGCCGACAATAATAGCATTCACCCCTTGCGCGCTTATTGCGCCACCACTTGCTGTTTCTAAGCTCTTTCGCCTTATTTTTCTCTTTACGAACATCCTCTTCGGTCAGATCGAACAAAAACACTATTTACAACCTCCGACCACCTTGTGGTTGATTTTCATTAAAATTAACCTATTTTATACAAATGGACAAGAATGAGCTCAAAAAACTTGACAAGATGCTTTTTGCCATGCTGGCAAAACGCCCCGACCTTTACGGATTGGTCCCGGACAATGAAGGATGGATAAAAATAAAAGAAATCCGCAGTGCACTCCATCAGGAAGATGGCTTTTCCTACATCACAACCCAATCACTTATACAGTTTTTTAATATCTTTGGCCGCAAAAAATTCGAAACAGACGGCATAGTTGTCCGGGCAAAAGATCCACAAGGTCTGCCAGTCCCAGAAACGGCGGTACCACCTGAAACCCTCTATCTGCCAGCAAAAAATGAGGTGTATGAACATGTGTTAAGAAACGGCCTCTTCCCGTCGCCCGGCAATAGATGGATCGTCCTTTCCGCCTCAAAAGAACTGGCTGCCAAAATAGGAAAAAGAAAAGACAATGAACCCATTGTCTTTGAGGTCTTAACGTCAAGGGCCGATAAAAGCGGGACGGAGTTTAAAAGGTTTGGTGAAAATCTGTTTCTTGTGGATGTTGTCAGGCCTGAATGGTTGAATCTACAGCACATGCCAAAGACTAAACAAAGACAAAAAAACAAAAAGGATAGGGTCAGAAATGGACCCAAACATACCAACAGCATGACTGTCCCGCTCACACCTGAAGACTTAGCAAATATTGGAGGCTACACCCTAAACAAACAACTCCACACCCAGATAGGCGAGCCATTGCCATCCTTCTTTGACAACAAGAAGAAAAGGCGATTTAGAGACAAAGATCCGGAATGGAAACATATAAGACATATCGAAAAGAAAAGGTGACCACCACGATGGCCCGAAGGACCTGTTGCGTCTTTTTGATATACATGCTTATAGGTTCTTTTGTTTCGACATTACAACCAAAACCATCCTGGGCCATGATGTCTATAGAACAAGAACGTAAGCTTGGAGAAAAACTTCTAAAGACCATCGAAACCCAGGTAACCCTGATAAATGATCCAGAGGTTGTGGGATATGTAAGGGATGTTGGGGAACGCATACTTAAATCCATAGACGACAAATATTTCAATTACAGATTCTTTGTAATAAAAAACAGTGGGATAAATGCCTTCGCCGTACCCGGGGGAGAGATATTTGTCAATTCCGGCCTGTTGGAGGTGGTAGACAACGAAGATGAGCTTGCCTGTGTTCTGGCGCACGAAATGGGGCACGTACAAGGAAGGCACATCGCCAGACGGATGGATAGTATGCAAAAGGTCAATATAGCAACCGCTGCGGCGGCTGTAGCCGGTCTCTTTCTTGGGGGTGGACAGGCTGGGTCGGCGGTGCTCGCCACATCAGGGGCGCTAAATGCAACAATAGGACTTAAATACAGCCGGGAAGACGAAGAAGAGGCCGACAGAAGGGCATATCAGTACTTGTGTAAGGCTGGTTATAGCCCAAAAGGACTTATTGAGGTCATGAAAAAGATTCAACAATACCGTTGGCTCGGAAACGATTCCGTCCCAAGTTATCTTCAAACCCACCCCACATCCAGCCAGCGAATAACCTACCTCGAAGACCTCATAGCCAGCAGATCTTGCAAACAGACAGCAAAGGAAAACAACTTCGAACTCAAAAAGATACAAATAAAAACAAAAATCTACGAACACGACCCAAACATCTTGGCAAATAGATATAAAAGGGAGTTGAGCACAAATCCCGACGATATCTTTTTGCTTTACGGCCTTGCACAATCACTCTTAACTGCTAAAGAATATGAGGATGCCATTGCAGCATTCAAGCGACTTGTGTCGATTGCAAAAGATCACCAAGGATTTGTTGTCGATCTTGGTATTGCCTATTTCACGGCGGGCAGATATAAAGATGCTATCTCTACACTGGCACCCTACAGTCAAAACCACCCAGAAGACATCAGGGCGAAATTTTACCTTGCAAGCGCCTATTTAGAACAAGGCTCATACAAAGAAGCGGCCACAATCTTCCGCTCACTGAAAGATGTCTGGCCTGACCGGCCGGCCCTATATTTTAATCTTGGTAGATGCCTTGTTCCTTTAAACGAAAAAGGTGAGGCCCATTATTATTTTTATCTCTATTACAAGGCAAATGGAAATAGAGAAATGGCCATATATCATCGAGCCAAGGCCATTGCCGAGTTGCCGGTAAACAGTGGCCTTTATGAAGAATTAAAAAATGAAGGCAAGGGTGAGGGCGATGAAAATCAAGAACCACCCAAAAAGACAGGAGAGTGAAGTGAAACAGGGATTGTTTAAAAGGCCATCTGTCCCGTTACTCTTGCTTATTGGCATTACAATAGTAATTCTAGACCAAGTAAGCAAGGCGATAATAATGGCCCACATGACTCCGTTTGAGACAAAACAGCTAATACCCGGCCTTTTTAATCTTACATACATAACCAATACCGGTGTTGCGTTTGGTTTTATGGCCGGGACAGAGAAATGGCGCCACATAACATTTCAAATCATCGCCTTCACGGCGCTTTGCGGGCTTGTCCTTTTGTACAAAAACCTTCAAGACAAAAGCTTGGTGTTGTTTTGGGGAAGCGCTCTTGTCTTTGGTGGGGCGCTTGGTAATTTAATAGACAGGGTAAGATATAGACATGTCATCGACTTCCTGGATTTTTATATCGGGAACCTTCATTGGCCTGCCTTCAATATAGCGGATTCGGCCATAACCATAGGGGGGACGCTGCTGGTATGGCATTTCACGCGCAAACCATCATCCTAATCCGAAACTCTGGATCTTAAATTCAACCCCAAAACGGCGTAGGGGTATTGCATTTCAAAATTTTGTATTTATATTAGCACTCGTTCCAGGAGAGTGCTAACAACCTTTTCAAAAAATCAAAAAAATAAAGAAAGGAGATTGGTTGCTATGAAGATCCGTCCATTAAACGACAGGGTTTTGGTAAAGCGCCTCGAAGAAAAAGAGGTGACCAAGGGTGGTATTATCATCCCAGACACAGCCAAAGAGAAACCCATAGAGGGCAAGGTGATAGCTGTAGGAAAGGGTAAATTGATGGAAAATGGCGAGGTCAGACCGCTTGACGTCAAAGAGGGTGACAAGGTCCTGTTCGGCAAATACGCAGGTACAGAGATCAAAATAGACGGTGAAGACTTTTTAATGATGAGAGAAGATGACATTCTTGGAATCATCGAGGAATAATTCACTATTCTAAAAAATCAGAAATAAAAACCATCAAAAATTATCAATAAATCAATAATATGGAGGTTTAGATATTATGGCAGCTAAAGAGATAAGATATGACATAAAGGCCAGAGAAGCCATTCTTAGGGGCGTAAACACCCTGGCCAATGCAGTCAAGGTAACTCTTGGTCCAAAAGGGCGTAATGTTATTATTGAAAAGTCCTTTGGCTCCCCAATCATCACAAAAGACGGGGTTACGGTCGCCAAAGAGATCGAGCTCGAAAATAAATTTGAAAATATGGGCGCCCAAATGGTCAAAGAGGTGGCATCAAAGACCAGCGATATAGCAGGTGATGGTACCACAACAGCCACAATCCTTGCTCAGGCTATTTATTCCGAGGGTTCAAAGCTGGTCGCCGCCGGAATAAACCCAATGGCACTAAAGAGAGGTATAGACAAGGCTGTTGAAGTGGTGGTTTCTGAACTCAAAAAGATCAGCAAACCTACAAAAGACCAAAAAGAAATAGCTCAAGTCGGCACTATCTCGGCAAACAACGATGCCACCATCGGAAACATTATAGCCGAGGCCATGGATAAGGTCGGCAAGGAAGGTGTTATAACTGTTGAAGAGGCAAAGTCAATGGAGACCTCGCTTGAGGTAGTTGAGGGTATGCAATTTGACCGGGGCTATATCTCCCCATACTTTGTAACCGACCCCGAAAAAATGGAGTGTGTGTTAGAAGACCCATATATCCTTATCCATGAAAAAAAGATAAGCAATATGAAGGACCTCTTACCCATACTTGAACAGATAGCAAAGATGGGTAAACCGTTCCTCATTATCGCCGAAGACACCGAGGGTGAAGCCCTTGCTACATTGGTTGTAAACAAACTCCGCGGCACATTACAGGCATGTGCCGTAAAGGCGCCTGGCTTTGGGGATAGAAGAAAGGCAATGCTTGAGGATATAGCTATCTTAACAGGCGGCCAGGTTATCTCAGAAGATATTGGCATCAAGCTTGAAAATGCATCGATAAGCGATCTTGGACGAGCCAAGAGAGTGGTTATCAATAAAGACACCACCACAATTGTCGATGGTGCAGGTGCCAAAGAAAAGATAGAGGGTAGAGTAAAGCAGATCCGCGCCCAGATCGAAGAAACAACATCTGATTACGATAGAGAAAAACTTCAGGAACGCCTTGCAAAACTCATCGGAGGCGTTGCTGTTATAAACGTAGGAGCTGCAACAGAGACAGAAATGAAAGAAAAGAAGGCAAGGGTTGAGGATGCGCTAAATGCTACAAGAGCGGCTGTAGAAGAAGGAATTGTACCGGGTGGCGGCACAGCACTCCTGCGGACACTCCCGGCCCTTGATAAATTAAAGACAAAAGATAGTGATGAACAACATGGTATCAACATAATCATAAGGGCGATCGAGGAGCCGCTCCGTCAGATTGCAAATAACGCCGGCCATGAAGGGTCAATTGTGGTAGAGAGGGTTAAGGCCGAAAAAGATGGGGTTGGATTCAATGCTGCAACCGGCGCCTATGAAGATTTGATGGCAGCTGGTATTATTGATCCGACAAAGGTAACGCGTACAGCCCTACAAAATGCAGCTAGCGTATCGGGCCTACTACTTACCACTGAGGCAATGATAGCAGAGATACCAAAGAAAGAAGAAAAGGGTGCGGCTAACATGCCAGGCGGCGGGATGCCTGACATGTATTGATAAGTTAATACCGACAATTGGCAACAAAAAAACCCCTTCAATCAAAAAAGAAGGGGTTTTTTTGTTGCCAACATACTAACAACAGCCTAAACTTTTCCAAAAAAATAAAAGGATCGGTACGATGTTGGCAACAGCAAGAAGTGCATCTGTAATAGGCATAAACGCCTTTCCTGTCGATGTACAAGTAGATGTGTCCTCAGGCCTTCCTGGTTTTAATATAGTAGGACTCCCAGAAGGAGCGGTAAGGGAGAGCAGAGAACGCGTCAGGGCTGCAATAAAAAACTGCGGTTATATATTTCCAACCAAAAAACTAACCGTAAATCTTGCACCCGCCGACATAAAAAAGGAGGGGGCAGGCCTGGACCTCCCTATTGCAGCGGCCATTCTATGTGCGGTGGGCATAATCAAGCAAGAAAAATTAAACGAATTCGCAATCCTTGGCGAACTCTCTCTTGATGGAAATATCAGGCCTGCAAGGGGTATCTTGTCAATCTCTCTTGCGGCAAGATTTTGGGGGCTTTCAGGAGGACTGATAATACCCAAAGAAAACGCTGAAGAGGCCGCCATTGTTAAAGAAACAATGGTTTATCCAGTAAAACACCTATCAGAATTAGTGGAATTTCTTATTGGCAATCTCGACATCAAACCCAAAAAAATTGATCATAAAAAATTGTCTTTGGACAAAGACAATAATCAGGAAGACTTCAGCGACGTGACAGGACAAGAACACGCCAAAAGGGCCCTTGAGGTAGCCGCTGCAGGTGGACACAACATCCTAATGGTAGGTCCGCCTGGTTCTGGAAAGACCATGCTTGCAAAGAGACTCCCATCCATACTTCCACCACTTTCTTTTGAAGAGGCGCTTGAAACAACAGCCGTCTATAGTGTTGCAGGGCTCCTCCCTCCCGGAACCCCCCTTGTCTCAACCAGACCATTTTGTACACCCCATCATTCCATTTCAGATGCAGGACTTATAGGTGGTGGCGCCATTCCCAAACCAGGACAAATCAGCCTGGCCCACAACGGCGTCCTTTTTCTTGATGAATTGCCCGAGTTTCAGAAAAATGTGCTCGAGGGTATGAGGCAGCCGATTGAAGATGGGATAGTAACGATAGCCAGGGTTAATATGACAATCACCTTTCCAGCCCGCATAACCCTTGTTGCAGCCCAAAATCCATGTCCATGCGGTCATTTGGGTGATCCAAAGATAAACTGCTCTTGCACTCCACAACAAATAGCTCGTTACAAAAACAAGGTGTCTGGACCACTTATGGATAGAATAGATATTCATATAGAGGTACCGGCCGTTCCCTATTCAGAACTTATCAAATCAAGGCGTGGAGAGGACTCAAAAACCATAAGGGATAGGGTTGTTGCAGCCAGAGATATACAAAAAAGACGTTTTGAAGGACTTGAAATCTACTGTAACGCACAGATGTCGTCAAAAGAGATGAGAAAATTTTGTGTACTTGATGGACAATGCAAGGATTTTTTGGTTAGTGCACTGCAGAAACTTGGATTTAGTGCAAGGGCCTATCATAGAATTATAAAGGTCTCCAGGACAATAGCCGACCTGGAAGGTGCCAAAGAAATATCCATAAAACACCTGGCTGAGGCCATACAATACAGGACTTTTGACAGAAAAGTGTTGTAGTATAATGTCAAAACCAATTTTGCTTGGAACAATTCATCTTGACAGGGCCGGGGAATATGAGTCGCTACAGTTAATGCTCGAAAGGATAAGGCCAGAGATTATAGCGGTTGAAATAAGCCCATTTTCAGTCCGTTATAGACAAAAAAATCAAAAAAAATGGTTAACCATTTTTAACAAAAGGATATCATCACTCACAGAAAAAGAAGGGATGCATTCTGGGTTGGAGTTATTAAAACTACAAATCACTACACCCTTTGAATGGGAAGTTGCAAATATCTATGGAAAAAATAATAATATTCCTGTTATCGCAATAGATTGCGGCGATATTGCAAAAAAAGATATGCCTTATTGGGAGAAAACTCTTTTATCGCTAAAAAACATCTCAAATATCTTAAAATTGCAATCGGTTGATATTGATGATTATTTTGAAAGGCACCATCAATACGCACTAAATTTTATTTCAAGGCCTATGTATATACCAGAGGTCATAAACCCTCTTCGATGGCTAAATGACGAAACTTGGTCAAAAAGAGAGGCACTACTTGAAACAAAAATGAGGAGGATTTTAAAAACAAATAAAAAATCTTTATATATAGGCGGATGGATGCATATTGTTATGGGTTCACCATACAAGACCTTGGCGGAAAGATTATCTGATCTTAATCCGGAGTGTATTCTTTTAAAGAGAAGAAATAAAAAATCTTGAAGGAGCTAGATAATAATGTTAGACATAAAATTCATTCGTTCAAATATCAACTTAATAAAAAAAAGCTTAAAAGATAGAAACTATAACTTAAATATAGATGAATTGCTTGATATAGATTCACAAAGAAGAGAAATTATCCATAAAGTAGAAGAATTAAAAAACCAAAGAAATATCCTATCTGAACAGATAGGCCTTTTAAAAAAAGAAGAAAAAGATACTGATTCACTTACATCTAAAGTAAGACAGATTGGATTAAAGATTAAAGAATTAGATTCCATTCTTGCAAAAAAAGAAGAAAGATACAAAGATATTCTCTTGGCAATACCAAACATTCCGCATAAAACTGTACCTATTGGGAAAGATAATTCTGAAAATGTTGTAGTAAAAAAATGGGGAGAATTACCTGTTTTTAACTTCAAACCCCTTCCACATTGGGATATTGGAGAGCATATTGGAATACTTGATTTTAACAGGGCCGCTAAGATAACAGGGACAAGGTTTTGTTTATATTGTGGAAATGGGGCAAGATTGGAAAGAGCGCTTATAAATTTTATGCTCGATCTACATCAAACAAGACATGGATATAAAGAAGTTCTGCCGCCATTTATTGTAAATCAAGATTCGCTTGTAGGGACCGGACAGCTTCCCAGGTTTAAAGAAGATCTTTTTAAACTCGAGGGAAATAATTACTATCTTATACCAACAGCCGAGGTACCTGTAACAAATATTCACAGAGATGAAATAATCAACGAAGATGACTTACCAATCAAATATGTTGCATATACACCATGTTTTCGCTCTGAGGCTGGCTCATATGGCAAAGATACACGTGGGATAGTGCGCCAACACCAATTTAATAAGGTAGAGCTTGTAAAATTCTCAAAACCTGAAACATCATATAATGAGCTCGAAGAGCTTCTCTTTGATGCTGAAACTGTGTTGCAGCTCCTTGAAATTCCATACAGAGTGGTGCTGTTATGTACGGGTGATATGGGTTTTTCATCTGCAAAAACATATGACATCGAGGTTTGGTTACCTGGACAAAATCGTTTTTGTGAAATCTCTTCGTGTAGCAATTTTGAAGACTTTCAAGCAAGGCGGGCAAACATACGCTATCGTCCAAAAGGGCAGACAAAAACTTGTTTTGTTCATACATTAAACGGTTCAGGGCTAGCTATAGGGAGAACTGTTGCAGCAATTATAGAAAATTACCAATTGCCGGATGGTAGTTTTATGGTCCCCAAGGTATTAAAATCATATATAGGTGGAATTGAAAAGATAACTGGGCCATAAAGACCAAAACAAGAAATCAAGGACTATTTTTTGATAAAACTATTTTTTTTATTTCATAAAAATGTTTCACGTGAAACATGGCTTCAAGTTTTTCATTTTTATAAGCTATAAAAGATATACCGGCATCTCGTGCAGCCTGTTCATCCAAGATAGAATCACCGACAAATACTGTCTTTTTATGCTCGATGCCAAGCTTGTCTATTATTTTTAAGATACCTTGGGGATGGGGTTTTGGAAAATCTACATCAAGGGCGGTCATTATAGAATCAAACAATCGATCAAAACCAAACATCTTGACTAACTTAGGCATGGTTGTTGTTCTGTTCGTAAAGATGGCAGTCAAAACCGGTGGTCTTATATCTTTTAAGATCTCAACGACATCCGGTTCGATCTTTAAAAAAGGTAAGTAATCTAAATAATCCAGTTTTTTGATAAGTTCTAGTGCGTTATTATATAATTCTTTATTATTCCTAAATAAATACAAAATCGATTGCTCGGCCGTATGAGTATGTACATAATCTAATTCGTCTTTATTTATTGAACCAAGCCCCAATTTTACCAAAATATCATTATAATATCTATAATTTGCCTCTTTTGAATCAACAAGAACTCCATCGCAATCAAATATAACGAGATCAAAATTTTTCATATTATATCAGATATCAAAGACGATTTATAAGATTTTTAAGCCGAAAACCCTTTAATGATGTCTGAGTAATATCAAGTCCCTTTGCCTGAACCATTACTTTGTGCGACATCCCCATCCCTTGAGGCATTATAAGGGTCTTAATTTCTGCCAATTGCGGTGAAAAAGGTTTTATTTTGGTACCTATTTTTTCATAAACAACCTCTTCAAAATCTAATCCGCCTAAAAATGCCCATTGTGGTGTATATCCAATAGTATAAAAACCCATTTCCATACCCCATCTGGAAAGATCTGAAAAGTTGATATGGGCGGTTAAATCCTGCTCACCAGGTCTTATAAGTAGCTCTTCAGAGACCTTTTGATCTTTATAAGCCAAAAGCGTACCCCTATTTCTTGTTGGATTGAAATATTCTTTGGAAGTATAACCGTAATCAATTGTCATCAAAAAACCTTTTAACATCTTCTTGGATATATCCTTAATCCAAGTTTTTATATCAAGATTTATTTCTGTCCTGTAATGATCTGCGAGATTGTTTGGTAATAATTTGACATATAATTTCAAATCTTGGGAACTCAATTTGCCAAGACATTCAATAAAACCGCGATTATGATCAAAATCTATATATATTTCCTTAAAAACCCCCGATTCTTTTTGAACGACATGAACAGGAAAGGCGTCTAAAAGCTCGTTTGAAATAAAACAATATACCCCAAGATCTAATTCATTTATAGAATTTATCCATCTTATACTATCAAATTGGTCTCTAAGATTTTTTTTCTGGATAAAAATATTTTTTGGATAGGGTTCAATTATTATATATGTTATCTTTTTAAAAAGATATTCCTTTTTAAGTTCAGATAGGATGTCAAGGGCCAAATAACCCGACCCAGCACCCATTTCTACAATAAAAAAGGTGTCGGTCTTTAATATTTGATAAAATTCCAGTAACTGCCTTGAAAGTAATGCACCAAAAATATGACCAGTATGTGGACTTGTTATATAATCTCCTGAAGCACCGATAGGGAAATAGGTATTAGTATAATATCCAAATTCAGGATCATAAAGACACATCTTCATAAATTCAAAAAATGTTATAGGACCTTCTTTAAGGATTTTTTGTTGTATTTTGTTGAATAACATATTGGATTAAAGTATTATTTTGTGTTATATTAATTTGCTTAAAATAATCAAAATTAATCGATCAAATTGTAAGTATTATTAAATCATTTTTTTTAAAAAGAAAACTCCAAAAATTGAACTTTTTGACTTTATCAACAATAATTAATTTAAAAAATTTTTTTAATTTTAATTAGTTATTTATTTTTTAACAAAATAAACAAACTTAATTATATATTTTTAATATAAGAAAAGGAATAAAAAAATTATGTTAAAATTAATTGTTAAAAAAAATAATTTACTCAATCCATTATATAACACACAAAGTATAGTAGATAAAAAAACAACGATGAATATTATTAATAATGTATTAATCTATAGTAAAAACAACGAACTGTTTATTGAAGCAACAGATTTAGAATTAAGTTATAAAAATAAAATTTTATGTTCTGTTATAGAAGAGGGTTCTATAACAGTTAATGCAAAAAAATTTTATGAGATAGTAAAAGAATTTCCAGATGAAGAAATAAATATTGAAGAATTACCCAATCTTTGGTTAAAGATATCAAGTTTAGATAAAATTGAATATAAAATTGCAGGATTGCCAGCAGAAGATTTTCCAAAATTTAAATATATAAATACCGAAAACTCTATAACAATAGAAACGTCTTTATTAAAGGAAATGATAGAAAAAACCATTTTTTCTACATCGCTTGATGACAAAAAAATTAATTTATCAGGTATATATTTAGAACAATTTAAACAAAATAATAAAAATATATTAAGAATGGTAAGTTCAGATGGACATAGATTAAGTTTAATAGATAAATATATAGATGATGATGTTGATTTAAATATTGAATCAGGGATAATTATTCCAAGAAAGGGTGCACAAGAAATAAAAAAAATAACAGAAAATCATAATACAATTTCTTTAGGAATTGATGAAAAGTTCTGTTTTGTAAAAGCAGATAATGAATATCTTGCTATAAGATTAATTGATGCTAAATTTCCAAATTATAAATCAATAATACCACAACAAAATATAAATACAATAATTATAGATAAAGATTATTTCTTTAACGTATTAAAAAGAGTAATTATATTATCATCTGATTCAGAATTTAATGCAGTCAAATTTTCAGTTTATAATTCAAAAATGAAAATAGAATCAATAGTTAAAGAAATTGGCGAAGTATATGAATTTTTAGACATAGAATATAATAATGAGCCTTTTGAAATTGCATTAAATGCAAAATTTTTAATGACTTTGTTAATGGTAATGAAATCAAAAAAAATAAAGTTAATCATTAATACCCCAGAATCTCCGTGTATTATAAAAGGAGATGATGATGAAGGTTTTTTAAGTTTAATTATGCCAATGTCTATTGTCTAATAGTCATTAGTGAGGATTGATTTAATATATGGATATAAATAATATTCAAAATCAATATAATGCTAATCAAATAAAAGTTTTGGCAGGCCTTTCAGCGGTTAGAAAACGTCCTGCGATGTATATAGGAAATACGGGAATAGAAGGACTTCATCATTTAATATATGAGGTTGTAGATAATAGCATTGATGAAGCATTAGCTGGTTATTGTAATTTGATAAAGGTTATAATACATGAAGATGGAATGGTAACTATAGAAGATAATGGTAGAGGAATACCTGTGGATATTCATCCAACAGAAGGTATTTCAGCATTGGAATTGGTAATGACAAGATTACATGCTGGAGGTAAATTTGATCATCAAACCTATAAAGTTTCAGGTGGACTTCATGGGGTTGGTATTTCTGTTGTAAATGCATTATCGGAATACTTAAATGTTGAAGTCTATAGAAATAATAAAATATATTCACAAAATTATTGCAAAGGAAATCCAATTAATCCTATAAAAATTATTGGGGAAACAAAAAAACAGGGAACAAAAATAACATTTAAACCCGATAAAGAAATATTTGAAACAACTGAATTTCAATTTGATATTCTACAAGCTAGAATGAGAGAATTAGCTTTTTTAAATCCAGCAATAACTATAGAATTAAAAGATGAAAAAAACGATATTTCTGTAAACTATCATTTTGAAGGAGGAATTGTAGAATTTGTTGAATATTTAAATAATAATAAAGAATTGGTAAATGAAAAGCCAATTTATATAATAGGAGAAAAAGATTTAATTCAAATTGAAATAGCTTTTCAATATAACACTGGCTATTCAGAAAAACTTTTAAGTTACGTAAATAATATACGTACAAAAGATGGTGGTACACATGTAGCTGGTTTTAGATTAGCATTGACAAAATGTATTAATAAATATGCTAATGAAGATATTATACCTAAAAAACTTAAGGAAAAAATGGAAGGTGATGATTTAAGAGAAGGTCTTACTTGTGTAATATCTGTAAAAGTACCAAATCCACAATTTGAAGGTCAAACAAAAACAAAATTAGGCAATACCGAAGTTAGGTCTATTGTTGCATCTGTTGCATATGAAGGTATATCAACATTTTTTGAAGAAAATCCTGTAGTATCCAAAAAAATATTGGCAAAGGTTGTGGATGCAGCTCGTGCAAGAGAGGCTGCTAAAAAGGCAAGAGAACTTGCCAGAAAGGTAAGTTTAGGGCAAGACATGTCTATGGCTGGTAAGCTTGCCGAGTGTCAAGAAAAAGATCCTGCTCGAAGAGAAATATTTTTAGTAGAAGGAGATTCGGCGGGAGGAAGTGCAAAACAAGGTAGAGATAGACAATTTCAGGCGATATTACCCTTAAAAGGTAAGATAATGAATGTGGAAAAGGCAAGATTTGACAAGATGTTATCAAGTGAGGAAATAAAAAATCTCATATCTTCACTTGGAGCTGGTATCGGCATGGACGAATTTGATATTAATAGATTAAGATATCATAAAGTAATTATTATGACCGATGCCGATGTAGATGGTGCTCACATAAGAACACTACTATTAACTTTTTTTTATCGCCAAATGATTTCTCTTATTGAAAATGGCATGTTGTATATAGCCCAGCCGCCACTTTATAGAGTATCCTTTGGAAAAGGAAAGGAGATATTTCTTAAAGACGAGGAAGACCTTAATAATTTTCTTTTCAAAAGGATATCAAAAGAGATATCTATTAGACCGAAGGGTTGGGATTCTTCTTATAAAGAAGAAAAACTTAGACAGCTTTTATTCGATTTGTCTAGTTATAGTAAAACATTAGAAGATATGGCAAAAAAGGGCTGTTGGAAGGAGTTATGTCAAGATATACTTGAACTGGGGCTGGAAACAGAACATCAATTTGAAGATATAGAATTTGTAAAAAAACTTGCCGAAGGACTCAAAAAAAGGGGTTATAAAGTCGGCCCTGTAACACCATCCAACTCAGTGCCTTTTAGTTATGAAATTAGCATTGGTATGGATGAATTGGCTTATCTTGAAACAACAATCGGTCCAGATTTTGCAAAAATGCCAGAATTTCATAGAATTTTAAGGATATATAAGATTATTTCGCCTATAATCAAAAACGGTTGTGAGATATTGGTGTCGGAAGGAATAGAAGATGATGGTGTCAACAAGCATTTCAGTGATGTTCATGAAATATTGATGTATATAAAGACGCTCAGTATGAAGGGTCTTACCATCCAGAGATACAAGGGGCTTGGCGAAATGAATCCGGACCAGCTCTGGGAAACTACTATGAATCCTGAAAAACGCACCCTTCTTCAGGTAACCATAAAAGATATCGGTGAAGCCGAAAGGTTGTTCACTACATTAATGGGTGAAAAAATCGAACCAAGACGCGAGTTTATACAAACACATGCCCTTGAAGCGAATGATCTTGATATATAATAAGAGTATGGATTAATATTGAATTAGAGGAATAATATTGATTGTTTGTGGGCCTATCTAAGGGCAGAGGGGTGGTGCTATGTCGAAGACAGACAAAGAAAAAAGAAGGTCTCAGCGCTTACCTTTACACATAGAAATAAATTTTTCGGACGGCAAGAGGTTTTATTCCGAGTTTGTAATGGATGTCAGTATGGGTGGTTTACAGGTGGAAACGACCATTCCTTGCAATAAAGACGATATATTAACACTTACTCTTGGTGAGTTTCCCCCGCTTAAGGTAAAAGGCGTTGTGCGCTGGATTAAAAGGGATGGTTTTAAGTACAGAATGGGACTAGAATTTTGCGATCTTACCACTGAACAAGAAAAGCGTTTGAGAGAGATGATATCAAACCTGTTTTGGAAGCAAGTAAAGGTATAAATATTTATGTCTTGTTATATAGATCTCACAATTTTTGGTGAGGGCTTGACAAACGATTTTATTGCTGTTAACTAATGAATTTTTCACACTAAAAAATAAGGATTCTTCATCCACACATACCCGATTGGTACAAATCCAAACAAACCGAATAAATCATCCACAGGATTAAGAATCAAAATTGATTTTTTTGTAGGTATTTTATTCTGGCAGGTGATTTTATTCTGATGTGGCGCCGGACGGTGTGTGGTTGTATGTTTCAGATGAATCATTTTTTGGAGTAGAAACGAGATGAAAAAAGACCCTAGACTTTTAAGAAACATAGGCATTAGTGCCCATATAGATGCGGGCAAAACCACTCTTACAGAACGTATTTTATACTATACCAGAAGAATACACGCGATACATGACGTGAGAGGTAAAGACGGTGTAGGTGCCACCATGGACTTTATGGAGCTTGAAAAAGAAAGGGGTATAACCATTACCTCTGCGGCCACATATTGCGAATGGAAAGGACACGAGATCAATATCATCGATACGCC
>NZ_JBMFRG010000016.1:0-35085 GCF_049968175.1 Dissulfurimicrobium sp. | reverse complement strand
ACGCATTGACATGGCTGCAACAATGAGACGGGTCGCAATCACCGGAATGGGGGTTATCTCTCCTGTGGAGAATACTAAAGAAGAGTTCTTTAACAACCTTCTTGAAGGAAAATCAGGTATCAAAAGACTGTCCGCGCCTTTCGCCGACCTCCTCACCACGAAAATCGCCGCTGAAGTCGATTTCAGTCCCGAAGAGCATTTCACCAAAAAAATTGCCAGGACCCTCGACCGGGTAAGCCAGTTTGCGCTTGTCGCTGCCTCCCAGGCGTGGGAAGACGCAGGGCTTGAGCTTGACGAGGAAGAAAAAAAACGCGCCGGCGTATATATCGGGACGGGGATGGGGGGCGCCCGCACCATCGAAGATACGTATATGCAGGTTTATAAAAACCAGGTAAAGAGGGTGAGCCCTCTTACGGTAGTCATGATAATGAACAATGCACCGGCCTCTCACTTGTCCATACAGTATGGATTCAGGGGCCCCTGCCTTACATTCTCTACCGCCTGCTCTTCATCGGCGGTTGCTATCGGCGAGGCCTTTCGGCAGATCAAGGATGGGTACGCCGATGTCATGCTCGCCGGCGGTGCGGAATCTCTTCTCGGGTTAGTCATCATCATGAGTTGGCAGTCGATCGGCACCCTGGCGCACGAAGCAGAAGACCCCTCGACATCGTGCCGGCCTTTTTCCCTGGACAGGACGGGATTTGTCCTTGGCGAAGGTGCGGCCATTTTCGTACTGGAGAAGATGGACAGGGCAAAGGCGCGAGGCGCCCGCATCTACGGTGAACTCGTGGGCTATGGATCTACGGCGGATGCGACCCATATCGCAAGACCCTCCCTCGAAGGTCAGGCCCGGGCCATCTCTCTCGCTCTTGCAGAGGCGCGGCTGGGCCCGGGCGACATCGACTATATCAATGCCCATGGAACGGCCACGGTGCTCAACGATATTGTCGAGACCCAGGCGATCAAAAAGGTATTCGGTCAACGCGCCTATGAAATCCCAGTCAGCTCCACCAAATCAATGCACGGGCACCTCCTCGGCGCAACCGGCGCTGTGGAGCTTGTTGCTTCCGTCCTCGCCATGACGTACCAGGCAGTCCCGCCCACAGCAACCCTCATGGCGCCGGACCCAGAATGCGACCTTGACTATGTGCCTGGGAAGGGCAGGACAGGACAGAATATAAGGACAGTGATGTCCAACTCCTTTTCCTTCGGCGGCACGAACGCGGTGCTTATCGTGAGGAAATATGAGTGACCATAAAATAGAAATAGATATGAAGGGCGGAGACGACGCCGTTCTTTTGATTCACGGATTGACCGGCAGCCCTTTTGAGATGAAATACCTGGCCCGCAGGCTTAACAGGGCAGGCTTCACAGTTAAGGGACCATGTCTGGCAGGCCATGGGAAGACGCTTTCAGATCTGAAAAAAAGCCGGTGGCAGGACTGGTACCGAACTGTCGCTGACGAATTCCGTGAATTAAAAGAACAGTATGCAACGGTTTCCGTGGCAGGGCTGTGCATGGGGGCGCTGTTGGCGTTGTTCCTGTCAGCGGAGTTTAAAAGGGAGGTAGCAGCAATCGCCCTCCTCTCGACGACGCTGTCCTATGACGGCTGGGGGCTGCCATGGTACAAATTTCTTCTGCCCTTGGCCTATTATACTCCAGCCGGATATATTTATTCATTTGAGGAACGCGAACCATACGGGATCAAGAACAAGGCCCTTCGTGTCCGGATAGTGGAACTCATGAAAGACAGCTCGATAGCCCATTCAAGCGTTCCGGGCGTGAGTATGCGTGAATTGTTCAAGCTGATCAACACGACAAAAAAACTTATCCCTCAAGTAAAGACACCCACCCTTATCCTTCACTCTCAGGAGGATGACCTGGCCAGTAAAAAGAACGCGCTGTATGTGCAGAAGAATATCGGCGCCCGTGATGTCCGCATGGTCCTTCTCGATGACTGCTATCATATGTTGCCCATTGATAACCAACGGGACGTAGTGGCAGATGAGATTATCACTTTTTTCAAGGATCGCACGGCGTTGAGGGTAAAATCATTTAGAGACACCCGAATAATTTCAACTAAAAACCTGGCATCTTCTAATTTAAGGTACAAATTTTATAGATATAAATGAGCAAGTTGCGATCAACAAAATTTTTATTACCTCTTATCGTTGCAATCACCCTGTTCGTTTCCTTTTTCAGGCTCGGTGCAACAACGCTTTTTGATGTCGATGAAGCGGTTTTTGCAGAGGCCACAAAGGAGATGATCAAGACCGGTGACTTCATAACTCCTACCTATAATGGAGTGAATCGATACGATAAACCGATTCTTTTCTATTGGATGATGGCAGCGTCTTATAAGACATTTGGTATAAACGAATTTGCTGCTCGATTTCCATCTGCCTTAGCAGGTACGCTGTTGGTATTATCTATTTTTTTCTTCGTCAGACGTTTTATTGGCGAAAAATATGCCGTTTACTCAACCATATCTTTTGTTTTATCTATTTATTTTTTTGTTTATTCTCATGCAGCAGTTACAGATATGTTGCTTACACTATTTATAACAGTTTCCATATTTTCTTTTTATATCTTCAATGCCGATGATTTCAGCGATGGTTCTCATATCTCTCCTTATGTGAGAGCTATGTTCAGTTATGGATTTTATTTATTTTCAGCCCTTGCATTCCTTACCAAAGGATTGATAGGGATAGTTTTTCCTTTTGGTATTGCCATTATCTATCTGGCAATTACAAAAGGCCCAAAGGAAATCAAAAGGGTGTTCAATATTAAAGGTATTGTTCTATTCCTAATTGTTTCAGGGCCATGGTATGGCGCCCAATTGGCCATCAACGGCATGGAATTTGTAGATCAGTTTTTTATAAAACATCACTTCGCCAGATATCTGGATGTTATATCGGGTCATAGGGGACCTTTTTATTATTTTATTCCTGTGTTGTTACTTGGGTTTTTCCCATGGATTGTCTTCTTCCCGTCGGGCATCAGGGCAGTGATCAAAGACAGTAATCTAACTCTTCTAATAAGAAATATTTTTAATGATAAAAAAAGAAAGCCCGTCGACCATAGAGCGTCAATTGGTCTACTTGCCTTCATATGGTTTGCTGTTATATTTTTGTTTTTTTCATTTTCTACGACGAAACTTCCGAATTATATCCTCCCGTCTATACCGGCAGTGGCGATACTCATTTCAATAGGTTTGTCAGAACATGATAAATGGGAGGAGTACAGTTACGTAGTCTTAGGCGTTTTTTCATTTATTGTTGGTATGATTATCTTCTTCTTCAGTAAGAAGTATCTTTTTAAGATAGGCGTTTATGATGATACTACATGGACATTAGGAATTAGTTTTCTAATGTTTGGAATGATAATCGTAAGTTTATATAGGCTGTTTTTAAAAAAAACAGTCTTTTTCTATTTATGTACATTGATGACTATCTTTTTAATTGTTTTCTCTATCAATGCATTGCCTATTATAAATGAATATCTTCAGGGTACGCTCTATAGATATAGTTTATATATTAAAAAAAATCTGCCTGCTAATGAAAAAATAATTGTATATGATTTGAATAAACCCAGTATTATTTTTTATTCCGATCATAAAATATTAAGCATAAGAAATAAAGAAGATATGATACGTGCTCTTGAAAAGAATGCGCATGCAGTTGTAATCGCAAAGGCAAAAAATATATCAAATCTTACGCAGCTTGGTCTGAACGTATTGAAAAATGAGGGCGATTATGCAATTCTTGAAAGAAAATAAAATTTTATTCATTCTATTGCTATTGATTTTGCCGCTGTTTTTATTTCATTTTGATAAATTGACAATTGAATCAGTAAGAAATTTACATGAGAATGATTTAGTTATTTCACGATTGCTTGAGTTAATCGATCCTGTAGTAAATTTTATTGGTTATGGTTTAACGTTGATACTTAGTGGATTGCTGCTTTATATCGTCGGAAAATTTATCGATAAGAAGCTGTATGAATGCGGAAAGGTCTTGTTTATAAGTTTGATATCTGCCGGTATAGTCGTTCAAATCATCAAGCACATTATAGGGAGGGCGAGACCAAGATTGACTGATAATCTTGTGTTAATAGGTCCCTCAATTAAAAGCGGATACGATTCATTTCCATCAGGTCATACTACCCTGGCGTTTTGTTTTGCCTATATACTCTCGAGATATTATCCTCGATATAGGAGTCTATTTTATGGCTTTGCTGTTCTTATAGGTTTTGAGAGGATTGAAGATACAGCACATTTCCCATCCGATGTGTTGGTGGGGATGGTTGTAGGGATGTTGGTCGGAAAGGCTGTAAGTGCCTTTATTTTGAAATCGTCCACACCCCTGCACCTCCATCCTGGATCAGAAGGGCATATTGGGCGTCAAGGCCCATTTTAGGAAGTATGACGATGCGGTAATTTCCAAGCAAGGCTATCAATAGGCAGGGAGGTTCGATAGTTAAATCATTTATGCTGTCTTTGTCCATTATGACAACACCATTGTTTGATAGAAGGGCAGAGCAGAGCTCCCATGGTCTGTCTATCTCGTATGTAGTTTTGTTCATATAAAAAGGTATGGCGCCCCTTAATGTGTCGCCAGGCTTATATAGATAGATCGTTTTGTCTTCTAGAAATGGCTTGATCATATTGGCAAGGCACATGTAGCATTTGTTTTTGAGGTGCGGTCTTGTATGGAGAATGACTTTGGGGGTGTTGGCTATCACCAGGGCGCCAATGGCCATTGAGATCGTCAGGAATGTAAGCCTTGTAAAGTGCTTCTTTGACACAGCTTTGATCATAAACGGTATAACGGCAAGGAAAAAGACGGCCGAGATTACTAGATAGGTCTTTACATTTACGTGTAGCCACCCAAAAAAGATCGGCCTTGATGCAGCGAGCAGGATGATCATGAAGAGCCAAGACACGCCCTCCCATCTGAGTCTATTGACCCCCTCAAGTCTTTCGTCAAGCCAACCTGCGATCAGGATGGCGGCGGCTCCATAAGAAGGAAGGACATAGCTCACTTCCTTTATTACCGGGAACGAGAGGAGGGCTATGGGGAGGATCATCCAGATGATAAGGAAGATGACGGGTTCATGGTTATTTTTCGCAAGTTCGCCCTTGCGTAACCTTTGTACGTCGCTCCACAATGCAAAGGGCAGGACGACAAGTGCCAGGCCGAACATGTCAGGAAGCCTTTGGATATAGAAATACCACGGCGCCTGGTTTCCGAGGTCCGTCCAATAAAAATGACATCCAGCCAGTTCAAAATGCCTGTGTATGAATCTCCCGATGATATTGTTTACAAAGTGTTCGTGTAAATAGCAGATCCCACCTTCTCTATAATAGAGATAGATCCAGACGGCCATGGGTGCGAGAAAGACAAAGATGAAAGGGGAGGACAATAGCTGTTTCATGGTAGATGTGCGTCTTGTTGCAAACAGAAAAGCCGCTGTTACGACAGCTGTGTGAAAGACGCCAACTATGCCTTTTGTGAGAAAGGCGCACAGGCTCCCCAGATAAAATATAAAAAGCGCCAGATTTTTCTTTTTTTCGTCATCTGCCCAGCTCAGCCAGTAAAAAAAGGCCGAGAGGGCCATCACACTGAAGGCCCCTACTCCAATGTCGAGGAGTATCCAGTGGCTGTATCTGTAAAACTGCGGCATGGATGCAAGTATCAGGGCTGCAAGTACACCCCTTCGCATCCCTCCCCATTTGAGGCCGAAGAAGAAGACCGACGCCAGCATCAGGGCGCCGAGGCCGGCGGATACAGCCCTTGCAACCGGCGGCGTGATGCGGCCTGTCAGCTTGTAGGCTGCGGCGATCATGTCGTAATAAAGAGGTGGCTTTTCTAGAAAGGGCAAGCCACACAAGTGCGGGATGACGAAGTTTCCGGTCTCAAGGGCCTCCCTTGCCGACTCGGCCTCTCTTGGCTCATCAGGCCCCCAGAGATATGGATATGCGACATTTACAGCCATCGCTACAGAAATGGCCAGTAAAAATACATAAAATGCCTTTTTGTCACCTTCTCTGAGGTGATTGTCCATATAACCCACGCCCTTTCGATATTTTTCGAAATATCAAGGGTAAAATTATATCGGCGTAAAATTACTGCTGAATTAAAGTGAAATTAAAACAGGGTTAAAAAATCAGGTGATAACGGTCGGCTCGTCCCTTTTTAAGGTCTCCTTTATCCTGGCGATCCAGTCCGCTGCGGAGACAAGACCTCGAAGGGCGTCTTTCGGTTCTTGGATGTGCAGGTCAGGCACTTTCTCGTATCTCTCAAGATATATCCTGAGCGTGGCTCCGCTGGTTCCTGTGCCAGAGAGTCTGAAGACGATCCTTGCCCCACCCTTGAGCATGATTCTTATGCCCTGGCCTGTAATCAGGCCGCCTTCTACCGGGTCTTCGTAGCTGAACTCATCCGCCGCCTCTATCTCATAGCCGTTGAAGACCTTGTTCTTAAGCCCTGGAAGGGCGTTTCTGAGTCGTTCAATTAGAAGCCTAGCGGTATCCTGGTCGAGGTCTTCATAATCGTGCCTCTGATAGAAATTTCTGCCGAATCGCCTCCAGTGCCCTTGTACGACCTCTGCCACACCTTTATTTCTTGTTGCAAGGATATTGAGCCAAAAGAGGACCGCCCAGAGTCCGTCTTTTTCCCTGATGTGGATTGATCCGGTACCGAAGCTCTCTTCCCCGCAGAGCGTGACGAGATCGGCGTCTAAAAGATTGCCGAAGTACTTCCAGCCTGTGGGTGTCTCATAGCATGGGATGTGTAGGGTCTCGGCCACCCTGTCAACCGCCGCGCTTGTAGGCATGGACCTGGCCACCCCCTTAAGGCCGTCTTTATAGCCAGGTACGGTGTCTGCGTTTGCGGCAAGGACGGCAAGGCTGTCACTGGGGGTCACAAAGATGCCTTTACCAAGGATCATATTTCTGTCGCCGTCACCATCTGATGCGGCGCCGAGGTCAGGTGCCCCAGGGGAAAACATGAGATCCACAAGCCCCTTGGCATATGTGAGGTTCGGATCAGGGTGTCTGCCTCCAAAATCTGGGAGCGGCGTCCCGTTTATAACTGTGCCAGAAGGTGCGCCGAGACGTCTCTCGAATATCTCTTCTGCATAGGGGCCAGTTACGGCGTTCATGGCGTCGAAACGCATCGAGAAGCCAGATCTCAAAAGTCCATTTATGCGCTCAAAGTCAAAGAGCCCCTCCATTAAGGCGGCGTAATCGCTGACAGGGTCAAATATCTCGATCTCGGTCTGATGAAGGCGGGACTTGCCGACTTTCCCTATGTCTATCTCGCCGCAACCTTCGATGATTTTGTATTCCGTAATCTCAAGGCTTCGCCTGAAGATCGCTTCTGTCACGGCTTCAGGGGCAGGGCCGCCGTTTTGTATGTTGAACTTGACCCCGAAGTCACCTTCCGGTCCGCCAGGGTTGTGGCTTGCCGAGAGGATGATTCCGCCTGAAAGCCCGTATTTTCTTATCACGCATGAGGCTGCAGGAGTCGAAAGGATGCCGCCCTTGCCCACGAGCACCTTTCCTATGCCGTTTGCCGCCGCCATTTTTAAAATTGTCTGGATGGCCTCGTTGTTGTAATAACGCCCGTCGCCGCCTAGCACTATCGCCCGCTTTTCTTTCATGCAGTCAAAGATGGACTGGATGAAGTTTTCAAGATAGCCTGGCGTCTTGAATACGCTGGTCTTTTTCCGCAGCCCGGATGTTCCTGGTTTCTGGTCTTTAAACGGAGCGGTTTTTATGGCTTTTACCTGCATTAACGTTATGTTATCCTTAAAAATTATGACATTTTTCAATCCTAACAAACTATATTGCAAATGTAAATCCGTGGCGGCCTCTGATATGCCGCTCTGGCAGGGAAACATCGTAATCTTTTTGAGTATGTTTCTCATGGTCGTTACATACTTCTTTTCCCAAGCTGCCGGGGCGCAGAAGACCTTTCTGGACGATGCAAAGAGTCATGCGAGATTGGTTGCCGATGTGGTCAGGCTCCATGCAAAAGGTGCTATACTTGCAAAGGGTGTAACAGATGAGATATTGAAGATATTCCTTGGCAATGCAGACAGGTTTATTGAATATCTGGATGTAGTTAAGCCTTTTTCATCGGAAGAGCTCTCCGCCTTTGCTAGAGAATCAGGTCTTGCCGGCATAAAGATCATACGTCAGGACGGTTCGATGACTGAAGGGCCCCCAGGGTGGACAAAGACAAGGGCCATCGGCTGCGGGGAAACACCCGTTCTGGCCTATGACCAGATCCTTCATCTCCTTTTTTATGCCGCACGGATTGGAGAATCAAGACGTTGCGTAATAACTGGCGTGAAAACAGAGCGTATAAAAAGACTTATGGAAGAGATAGGCCTCTCAAGTGTGTTGAAAGACATAGAAGGTCTCCAGGGTATACGCTATGTGAAGATCAAGGGGGTGGGGTCGATCGACGCCATATCAGATGAGGGCGCGATTTCGGCACCGCCGAGCGTATCTATTGTAAATATGAAGGATGGGCCGGTTGCAGAGGTGAAGATGGGGCTCGGCAAGGCGGCCGTGCTCGTTGTAGGCGTGGATGCTTCACCCCTCAATGATTTAAAGCGCAGGCTCTGGCGGGATTTTGCCGTTTTTTCCGTGACGCTCGCCCTGACCTGCGGATTTCTCTCATGGCTGCTCTACAAATGGCAGATGAAATATATCTCAAAGGTCAAGGATTATGAAAAAAATCTGTCCATCCAGAGAGAGGAGGCGGCCCTCGGCAGGGCTGCTGCATCCATCGCCCATGAGATCAGAAACCCGTTAAACGCCATGGGCATAGGGCTTCAGAGGTTGAAAATCGAGACAGGATGTCTGACTGAAGAGCATAAAAGGCTTTTGGATATGGTTTTGAATGCGCTCAAGCGCATGAACGGGATAGTTACCGGGCTGCTTAGGTACTCGAAGCCGCCTGTACCGAGATTAAGACGGGTGAGGCTTTCGATAGTTGTCGACGATGTGCTTGCTTTGTACAGAGACCGTATCGATGAATCGGACATCAAGGTGAATACATACTACAATATACCAGGCGAAATCGATGCAGATCCCGAACTCCTTTGGCAAGTATTGGAAAACCTGATTAAAAATGCGATCGAGGCCCAGAAACAAGGCGGATTTATCGATATCTCTATAGATTCAGAAGGCGTATCCATCGTGCTCCGGATAAGAAATGCAGGGGATATACCGGACCGGGATGACCTTGTGCGTATATTCGAGCCGTATTTTACAACTAAGACCAGGGGGACGGGGCTTGGTCTCGCCATATCAAATCGTATAGTAGCAGCCCATGGCGGTAAGATGTATGCCGATATCAGGCAAGAGGGCGTGATCGAATTGATCGTATATCTGCCAGCTTGTAGCGGAAAGGACGTAACAGCGTTATGAAAATAATGATTGTAGATGACGAACCGGAGCAGATTGAGCTGCTGTCTGGTTTTCTCAAAAACCAAGGCCATGATGTCATCACCGCTCAAAACGGCGAAGAGGCCCTGGTGGTTTTTAAAAAGACACCCGTGCAGCTGGTGTTCCTTGACCACAGGATGCCTGGAATGACGGGTGATGAGGTCCTTAAAAGGCTCAAGGTGATAAACCCATTGGTTCATGCCATTATTATAACCGCATATGGCGCTGTCGACACAGCGGTCAGGGCGATGAAGCTGGGGGCCGATGATTTTCTGGAAAAGCCAGTGGACCTGACAGATCTCATTCAAAAGATACAGGAGATTGATGAAAGGGTGTCTGTGGAGGAAGATATCAAGACGGTCAGAGATTTTATGGATGATGGCTACCTTCCAGATGGGATAATTGCGAACTCCCTTACGATGAAAGAGGTCGTCTCCATCGCCTATAAGATAGCGCGAACCCCTTGGGCGGTTCTCATAAGCGGTGAGACTGGTACCGGCAAGGAGGTTATGGCCAGACTCATACACGGCTTGAGTGACAGAAAGGGCAGGCCTTTTATAGAGATAAATTGTGCGGCGATACCTGAAAATCTCTTTGAAAGCGAGCTGTTCGGACATGAAAGAGGGGCATTTACCGGCGCTGTTTCATTAAAGCGGGGTAAATTTGAGCTTGCGAGAGGCGGGACGCTCTTTCTTGATGAGATAGGCGAGATGCCACTTGCCCTTCAACCAAAACTTTTGAGGGTCCTGCAGGAGGGACGTATAACACGTGTAGGTTCTGAAAAAGACGCTGTAATAGACGTGCGTGTCCTAGCTGCAACCAACCGGGACTTGAAGGGAATGTCAAAGATTGGCCAATTCAGGGAAGACCTTTACTATAGACTTAATGTCTTTGAGATAGAGATGCCGCCTCTTCGTCAGAGAAAAGAAGACATCCCGTTGCTCATCGATTTTTTTGTCAGGAGATATGCGCAGAGACCCATTGATTTCTCTCCAGACGCCCTTGATGTGTTGATGAAATATCCATATCCAGGCAATGTTCGGGAGCTTGAGCACATCATCCAAAGGACGGTTACCCTTCTAAGGGGCAAGGTGATAAGGCCATCTGATCTGCCTGATGAGATAAGGGCATATCAGGGCGAGGATATAGGCATATTAAACGCAAGGCTTGATGCCGTTGAGCGACGCATGATCATCTCTGCGCTTGAACAGAACGGTTGGAACCAGACCAAAGCGGCTGCACAACTCGGGATCAGCGAGAGGGTGATCAGATATAAGATCCAGAAACACGGGATAATCAGGCCAAGATAGGCCCTAAGTCCATGGTCTTAGTTTTTCAATTCGTCGCCGTCCATTCGGATATGTATTCTTCAAGCTCTACGTGCGACGAAAGGACCTTATCGGCTTGTGAGAGGTACTCCATTGAAAGTGTGGTTGTGATGGCTACACAGTGGAGGGATGCAGCCTTTGCCGCCGCAATCCCTGCCGGTGCGTTTTCC
This sequence comes from Dissulfurimicrobium sp., assembly GCF_049968175.1. NCBI lineage: Bacteria > Deltaproteobacteria > Dissulfurimicrobium > Dissulfurimicrobium sp. The sequence goes on along the minus strand of NZ_JBMFRG010000016.1, from coordinate 24,124 downwards.
ACCACAAGGCAGGCCTGTTTATGGATGCCGAGGCCTGACACGGCTGCAAGATATGGGTCAGGAAAGGGTTTGCGCCTATTGATGCTGTCGCCAGTTACGATATGGTCAATACGTCCCAGGATTTCCTTCGGCAGGATGTTTTCGACAATCTCTTTGTGGGAGCTCGTAACAAGCGCTATTCGAATACCCTTAGATGAAAGCGTCTTAACCAAGCCTGGTGCCTCCGGATATGGACGCACCATATGTCTGTAATGTGTATTGAATATCTCCATTTGGCGCCTGAAAAGCCCCTTGAAACCCTCTTCATCCATGCGGAGTCCATTTTTTTCAAATATATCTATGGCCGTTTTAGGTTCTATGGCACCCTCATGGAGATATATGACTTCTTCAGGTACGGAAACGCCGCACTCGGCCAAGGCGTCTTGCCAAGCCCTTACATGAAATGACATACTGTCAAGTATTACGCCGTCCATATCAAACAAGACTGACTTTTTCATCTTCCTACTATCTTTGAATATAGATTTTGTTAATCTGTCCCATCATCCGCCCCTTTCGGTGAGAGATAATGTATGAGCCTCCCTTCAAAGGTCTTGAACACGGCCATATTATCATCAATCGAGACAATATGCGAGGGCATAATCCTGGCCTTTCCTCCTCCGTCTGGCAGGTCGACTACATAATCAGGCATGGCTAGTCCGCCAAGTTTGCCATATAGATCGTCCATTATCTCTATACCTCTTCGAATATCTGTTCTGAAATGGTCGGTGCCTGATACGGCGTCGCAGTGAAAGAGATAATATGGCCTTATCATATGCCTCTGAAGGGCACTGCAGAGGGTCTTAATAGTCTGGGCGGAGTCGTTTATTCCCCTAAGGAGCACCGTATGATTTGAGACCGGGATGCCGGCCGTAAGGATCCTCTCACAGGCTGAAACAGCCTCTTCGGTCAGTTCGCGCGGGTGATTGAAGTGGGTATTGATCCAAACAGGCCTGTGTCTTGAAATGACATCGATGAGCCTGTTGGTGATTCGCATTGGAAGCACGGCTGGTATGCGGGTACCTATCCTTATGACCTCGACGTGAGTAAATTTCCTTATCTTTCCAAGGAGTTCATCAAGGAAATCCGTGCTTACCAGGAGAGGATCGCCTCCCGAGATGATAACCTCCCTTATCCTGGAATCCGTTTTGATGTAGGAAAGGATGCGGCAAAGGGCCTTTTCCCCGATGATCCTTTCGCCATGTCCTGCCCACAGGCGCTTTCTGTTGCAGTGTCGGCAGTACATGGCGCACATGTTCGTAAGGAGGATGAGTGCCCTGTCAGGATATCTGTGTATGAGACCAGAGACAGGCATGTAGCGTTGCTCTGCGAGCGGATCTTCGTTAGAGCCTGGGAGCCTGAACGTTATCTCTTTTGGATCCGGCAGACACTGTTTTTTTATTGGATCCGCAGGATCGGAAAAATCGATCAGTGAAAGGTAATACGGCGTTACAGCGTATCTGTAGGTGGAGATGAGATTACCGTAAAGAGGGAGATCATCAGCCCTGAGACCAAGGAGTGTCGTTAATCTGTCAAGATCCCTTATACGATTTGCAATCTGCCACCGCCAATCAAACCAATCCTTCTCGGTTGCGTCTGGCCACATGTCTTTGATCCGGCGGCCGTACGCCGTGATTCTATAGGTGTCATCCATCAGATCGATGAGGCGTTAGGATCTTTCAAACGGATTTTTGACGAGTATGGTCTCTTCCCTTGATGGGCCGACAGATACCAACATTGTAGGTATGCCTGCTATCTCTTCGATGGTTTTTATGTAGTCAAGCGCGGCCTTCGGCATGTCATCAAGGGATCTTGCGCCTTTTAGTTCTTCATGCCAACCCTTGCAGCCTTGATAGACCGGCGTAGCCGCCTCTATCTCGTTTATGTTCACAGGCATGGCAAGGCGCCTATGCCCATTGACTTCATATGAGGTACATATCTTGATCGGGTCTATACCGCTCAAGACATCGAGTTTTGTAATCGCCAAATAATCCAGTCCGTTCAGTCGTACGGCATCCTGCAGGACTACGCCGTCCAGCCAACCGCAGCGCCGTCTTCTGCCTGTGGTGGCACCGAACTCCACACCTTTTTTCTGCAGCCTTGCCCCTATGTCGTCGTTAAGCTCGGTAGGAAATGGTCCTGCGCCCACCCTTGTGGTATAGGCCTTGCAGACACCCACCACAGCGTCAATCTTGCTCGGTCCTATGCCTGTTCCTGTGCAGGCGCTGCCGGCGATCGTGTTTGAGGATGTGACAAACGGATACGTACCATGGTCTATGTCGAGCTGTGCACCCTGTGCGCCTTCGAAAAGGATGTTTTTCCCCGCCTTCCTTGCCTCGTCGACAACAATAGATATATTATCCATAAAACTGACGAGCCTCTCAGCATATCCCATATATTCGTTGTAAATAGCTCCTGCATCAAGCGGACTTGCTTTCAGGAATTCTGTTAGGATAAAGTTTTTCTCCCTTATGTTTTCTTCGAGTTTTTCTCTGAAGACATTGCTGTCTACAAGATCGGCCATTCTTATACCGCAGCGTGATGCCTTGTCTTCGTAGCACGGGCCAATTCCCCTTCCTGTGGTACCTATTTTCTTGCCGTGAGATTTTGAAGCCTCTTTTGCATAGTCGAGCGCCCTATGGTAAGGCATAATAATATGGGCATTTTGGCTAATTCTGAGCCTTTTGGTCGATATATCCATGCCCTTGTCCTTCAGCCTTTCGAGTTCTTCAATAAGGACAGCTGGGTCCAAGACCACACCATTTCCAATGAGGCAAAGCTTGTCTTCATAGAGTATACCTGATGGGATCAGATGAAATATAAACTTTTCTCCGCCGACCACCAGTGTATGCCCTGCATTGTTACCGCCTTGAAACCTTACTATTACATCCGCGTGGCCGGTAAGTATATCTACGATCTTGCCTTTACCTTCGTCACCCCATTGGGTCCCGACAACTACAACTGATGACATTTGACACCCCTCCGCTTTACTTTTCAGGCTTGTCAGGATACTTAAACTATATGGAAAAGTCAAATTCAAATACTTCAAATACAGAATACAACAGCCCGCTTTTTCTGGTCGATGCAAGTTCGTATCTTTATAGGGCTTACTTTGCCATATCGAGGCCTTTTGTCACAAGCAAAGGTCTTCCTACAAAGGCTGCATACGGGGTGACGAGTATGATATGGAAGGTGCTCCGTGAAAAGGATCCGGAGTTTATAGCCGTGATCTGGGATGCGAAAGGACCGACCTTTAGGCATAACCTCTACAAGGGTTATAAGGCAAATCGCCCTACTATGCCGGATGACCTTGCCCTTCAGGTGCCCTATGTGAGGAATATTGTTGAGGCCTTGGGATTGAAGCAGGTAGAGATGGCCGGTTACGAGGCGGATGATATCATCGCAACTATAGCAAGGGGTGTCAAAGATAGGCCGGTGTTGATAGTCTCCGGCGATAAAGACCTGCTTCAGCTTATAAACGGACATGTAACTATGTGGAACCCGATGAAGGATGAGGTCATGGACCTAGATGCGGTAAGGGAAAAATTTGGTATCGAACCGCGCAGGCTCCTTGATGTCATGGCGCTTTCAGGCGACGCCTCCGATAATATCCCAGGGGTACCTGGCATAGGGCCGAAGACGGCCCTGAAACTGATCCAGAGCTACGGCTCGTTAGATGGGCTTCTGACGCACCTTGAAGGGCTTCCAAACGGCAGACTCAGGGAGAACCTCTTGGCCAACAAAGACAATATACCTCTATGGCTGAAATTGGTAAGTCTTTATGATGATGTGAACGTGCCATTGGCTGTTGAAGTGTACCGAAGGATGCCGCCTGATCAAGAAAAATTGAGGGAGCTATTTCAACAGCTTGAATTTACGAGCTTTTTAAAGGAATCAGCCCCTGGCGGCAAGAGATTGTATGTCTCATCTCATATCCAGGATGAATCTAAAGAGCCCGTTTTTGGTGTATATGAACTCGTTCGATCTAAAGAGTCGCTTTATAGGTGGGTGGATATGATAAAGAGGGTGGGGCGTTTCACAATCGACACGGAGACCACCCATGAGTCCCCAATGTTGGCGGAGCTTGTAGGTATATCCATATGCGTCGACCCACCGAAGGCGGCATATATACCCATAGGCCACAAGACAGGCGAGCCTCAGGCCGACCTGAAGTCCGTGGCCGAGGTTTTAGGGTCTGTAATCTCAGACGCTAATATAAAGAAGGTCGGCCAGAACATCAAATATGACCTAATAGTCCTCGAAAACCAGGGTCTGAGGCTCGCCGGCATAGAAGGCGACACTATGCTTGCCTCATACCTCATCGACCCTTCCATGCGTCGGCACAATCTGGGCGAGATATCCCTTGAGCTTCTTGGCCATAAGATGACTTCATTTAAAGAGGTGACTGCATCTCAAAAAAAGACCAAGAATTTTGCCTTGGTGCCCGTCGAGATTGCCAGGGATTATTCATGTGAAGACGCACATGTAACCGCCCTTGCCAGTGAGATACTGTGGAAAAGGCTCAAGGAGGCCGATCTATGGGGCCTTTTTACGACCCTTGAGGTTCCGCTAATAAGGGTGCTTGCCGATATGGAACGGTCAGGGGTACTCGTGGATAAGGATGGACTTGACAGGCTCTCTTTTGAGTTTGAACAAAGGATAGAGATTGTTGAACAGGAGATATATGCCCTTGCTGGGGGTCCATTTAATATAAATTCTACGAAACAGCTCTCTGAACTCTTGTTCGAGCGGCTGGACCTCCCTCAGCTCAAAAAGACACGAAAAAAGACGGGCTATTCAACGGATGTCGAGGTCTTGACCGAGCTTGCAAACCATCATGAGCTGCCTCAGAAGATACTCATCTACCGCAATCTCGTAAAACTTAAATCAACATATGTGGATGGGCTTAAAAAGGTGATAAATCCTAAGACCGGGAGGGTGCATACATCCTTCAATCAGACAGTGACCGCCACCGGGCGGCTCTCTTCAAGCGACCCGAACCTCCAGAACATCCCTGTGCGGACGGAAGAAGGCAGAAGGATAAGGGCGGTCTTTATTGCAAAGCCAGGCCATCTGCTCTTGTCCGCGGACTATTCCCAGATTGATCTGAGGGTCCTTGCCCATTATTGCCGTGACGACGCGCTGATCCATGCCTTTAAAAAGGATGAGGACATCCATACCCGCACGGCCGCGGAGGTCTATGACATCATGCCTGAATTTGTAACGCCTGAGATGAGGCGCGTGGCAAAGACCGTAAATTTCGGGATCATCTATGGGATGAGTGCTTATGGTCTTGCCAGGGGTCTTGGCATTGAGAGGAGACAGGCCCAGGAATTCATAGACAGATATTTCAAGCGCTATCCAGGCGTCAAGAGATATATGGAAGATATTGTAAAGGAGGCGAGAGAAAAGGGATATGTAACTACCCTTCTTGGCAGGAGGAGATATATATATGACATCAACAATTCAAACCGCGCGACAAGAGAGGCTGCTGAAAGGATCGCGATCAACACCCCTATCCAGGGCACGGCCGCGGACATCATCAAGCTTGCCATGCTTAAGGTCCATGAAATGCTTGGGGCGAACGGATCTAGGGCGAAGATGCTCCTGCAGGTCCATGATGAGCTGGTGCTGGAGGTCCCTGAGGATGAGATTGAAGAGATATCGAGGTCTGTGAAGGAAATAATGGAAGGCGTCATTGATCTCAGCGTGCCGCTCAAGGTCAGCATGGGAGCCGGCAAAAATTGGGCCGAGGTATGAGTGGGTTTGGGTTGAAAATAGGACTGGAATTCAAAACCAAGCAGCATCAGCCAGGGCCTTTGCAACAACAGGGATTGAATAATATCTTTCAACCTTTTTTCTGGCATTGAGTCCCAATTCCTTTCTCAATTTATCATTCATGGCGAGCGACTTAAGGGCGTCATAAAATCCATTGATCTCCGAGACGACTAGGCCTTCTTTGCCGTTTTCGACTATCTCGCCGTTGACCCCGACGTCAGAGACGACCGGCGGGACAGAGGCCGCCATGTACTGCAGGGCCTTGTAGCCGCATTTGCCTTCGGAATGCCTTGTCTTTGGAAGGGGCATGACGCCGATGTCAAAGTAGGATATCTCCATGTCCTGCGTCTCCAGCCGCCATGGGATGAAACGGACGTCAACCCCTGGGATCTCCAGGCCTTTACTGCACAATATCCTGATCTCCATTCTAATCTCCCTCGAAAGTCTTTGAAATGTTTCAGAGAGCAGCTTCAGATGGGTAAGGTTTATTTCTCCTCCAACCCATCCTATAACGACCTTGTCATTGCGGCCGTTGTAGTCTTTTTGTGGGATGCCCCTCGTTTCGACGGCTGAAGGGATGATTTTGACACATGGATTGAATTCTCTCGCTGCATCGGCAAGTATCCTGTTTCCTGCAATAACTATGTCTGCATTTTTAACGGCATATTTGAACTTGATTTGACGCGATACGCTGTCTAGGGTCTCGTTTTTGTCATGGCGCAGGTAAATAGCGTCATCAAAGTCAAAAACAAGCCGTCTGGAACACCTCTTAAGGAGATATGATTCAGCAGGGGATGGAAGCTTTTTCTGTAAAAAGACCGTGTCGTAGCCTTTGCACATCTTAAAGAGCCTCAGCTTTTCCAAAAGCCCTTTAGGATATCTGATAACATCCCCTGTTACGCCATGCTTTTTAAGCTCTGGAAGCAGGTTTAAAACCCTTACTCTGCTGCTTGGCATCGCATGATCTTGTATAAGAAAGAGGATATTCATATTTATGCCCTATTTAAACGCTATTAATACGCATTCTTCACCTGAGCCTGGATCAGAGACATGAAAGAATTTTGCCTTTATCTGAAAGATTATCGCCATGATATATCTCTTCAGTTTCGTCATTGGTCCTGTTTTGTGTTGCTGGATATCCAGACTTCCCAGTGCAAAAGATTCAGCCCTGTCAGGCGTTGTCCAGGTTTTAAATCTGTCGAAGCCCGCATTTTCAGCCAATTTCTTCAGCGTATTTGTCGAAAAGATGTATAAATGTCTTGGCGGCTCAAGGCCTCGCCATGCGGATTTGAAATATCTATGCCCGTAGCTGTTGATATTTGGTGTTGCAAGCACAAGGATACCGCCTTTTTTTAATATCCTGAGACATTCTTTTAAAAGGGACATTGGGTCATGCAGGTGTTCGATGACATGGTTCATTATGATTGCATCAAATGCGCCATCAGGATAGGAAAGATCGCGAAGTCCGCCCAGACTAACCTCAAGCCCAGGGTGTTTTCTCAGGCACGTACTGACAGCCACTGGGTCGATCTCCTGGCCCTCGACACCCCAGCCCAGCCGCCTTATCTTGATCAGTCTGTCACCATTTCCACACCCGATCTCAAGCAATCTCCCAGGCTTTATATCGTCAAGATACATTACATCTATCCTTTTGCGCCCTTTCTTAATCAATGCAGCCTGTTTTATGATTGAATAAAAAAACTTGATGCATTTCCTGACAAGATATTGGGATACGCCTTCCCTGCTGTCTTTATCCCCTTTGAGATCATGTGTATAGTATTTTGCATAGACCTTTCCTATCACCTTTTCTGTTGGCCTTGGGTCAAGCCATACAAGGCCGCAATCAGGATTTTTGCATATCTTCAGATCCCATTCGCCATTCGCGCCATAGAGTAAATCTTTTAAGCGATGGTGCAGAACAGACCCCTCGCTCCCGCAGAGGTAACATGCAGATAAAGATTCCAAGGGGATATCAGTACCCGCCATCGCCTGTCTCATTGTTTCTCATAAAGCCTAGAGCGAGTCCAAGACACGGCCAGACAAATATATTGTAACGTATTGAAAAAAACGAAAGTGAGATAAAGGCCGTGAGCATTGGCCCCAATGCCATGCCGATCAAAAAGGCGCCCTGCCTCTTTTTCAGACAAGGGAAAATATAGCCTTTAAGTATGCGATAGAGAAAATAGCCAAAAATCATAACGGCAAATATCCCGCACTCAATGGTTATTTCTAAAAAGAAATTATGCGGTATGGTAAACATGCCGTCTGATAGTCCAGGATTTGCAGGAAAGACCCTGGACGAACGAAGGCCATGGCCTAAAAAAAGGGAGTTCATCATAATCGGGATTGAGTGTCGCCAATAATAAAATCTTGGATTGTTGCCAAAGGCCTCTACCACCCTCTCTGATATGAGATGCCCAGTCAAGATGAGCCCGGCCATGAGTGAAGCGCCGATGATCAGAAGCGAACGTTGGCCGAGGTCGCGTGAAATAGAACTGAAAAGGGGCAGGAGCATGACAGTGGCAGCTATCCATGCAGAGCGTGTGCCTGAAAGGATGATCCCTGTAATGCACAATAGAAAAGAGAGCGTGCCGAAGCCGGATATGATGAGTGAATGTGCTTGCGTAAACTCAAGACAGTCTTTAATGTCTCTGCGATCCATAAGAAAAAGGCTTGCAGGGGCCATACCTGACAGCAAAAAGGCGAGGTGTATAGGGTTGTCAAAAATAGCAGTGATCCTGCCGTCCCAAAAAGGTCTTACCCCCAGAAAGTCCATGCCTGATATCCCTTGGACAATCGAGTCCAGCCCCAGAAAGGCCCCTATGGCGGCAAGGAAGACGAGATATCTGTAAAAAAAGTCCTTTTTAGATGTTAATTCATATACGATAAGACAAAGGATGATCCCGCATACAAAAGACTTGCCGTAACGCCATGTTAGATCAGGGCCTATCGTTATAAACGAAGGGGTTATGATAAGCGGCAGCCATCCGAATACAGGTTCTTTTTTTAAAAGTGTGGGTGGTCTGCCTCTGATTATGCACAGGAGTATATATGAGATAGGAATCAATACTAAAAAAATGAAACTTTCACCTCGAATGTCAAAAATAAAGCCTAATAGGACCAAAAAGGAAGATAAATAGAGAATTATAACTAGAGATTGTTCAAGCAATGTGCGGTAAGGGCTGAATCTGGTCCATAGATGAGTCATGATTGATTGTTTTGCCCCCTTATTTCCATCGGCAGAATCGATTTTTGTTGGATCCAAACGGAATATAATTGCAAAAGGGTTATTTTGCACCATTATGATATGATATCAGCCCTTTCATCTACCTAGGCTTTGATATTATATTGCTGCAGATGAAGTTCATGAATTGGAAAGGTGCACGGATTATCATTGGGAAGGGGCCTTCCGGAATGGATATGCTAGATGGATATCCTTCGTGGAATGCCTTTATAAAGGATGGGGCCATCAAGGTCGTAAAAAAGAGCAGGGGCACCTCTGTTTACATTTGGCAAGGCAGCGGACGTTCGTTTGTTCTCAAATACTACAAGACCCTGCCGTTTCCGATCTGGTGGCCCTGGCTTCATGGGCGTCCAAGGAGGGTCTGGCCCATAGGAACGATGCTTGAAGAAGCTGGTATCCCAGTCCCAGCCCATATCGCCCTTGTCCGTCCTTCAATTGGTGTAACTGTTATTGTTCTCGAATACATCATGGATGCCGTTACTCTCCATGCCTTTGTTGCGGCGAAAAGGGCCGGCGAGGTACACTTTGCTTCCCTCGGCAGGCTTGTCGGACGTCTTCATAGATCAGGGGTGGTTCACGGTGATCTTAAGTGGTCGAATATTATGGTGAATGGCCCAGATATCCCGGAGGGTGCACCATATTTTCATCTGGTCGATCTTGATGGTGCGTTTTGGTTTAAATGTAGCGACACGGAGGCGATGGCCAGGGATGTGGCCAGATTCCTGTGCGATGGTATAAAGGAGCGGGTCGAAACCAGCCTTTTAAGGGCGTTCAGGCATGGATATCATGAGCTGTGGCCTGTTGATCCTAACTTTGAAATGGAGGTAGATAAACGCCTTAAGGGACTTCTTAAAAGAAAGATGATACCTTCGACCGCATCATATCCACAGAATCTTTATGTCTGATCAACTTCAGATAGGTGGGCTTCGTCGTTGTTTGGCGTCTGTCTTGAAGTGAGATTGAGATAAAGCCCGTTATATAGGGGTGATCGCTCCAAGAGTTCACTGTGTGTCCCTCTAGCTGCGATCCTTCCCTTATCAAGCACTATGATTTCGTCGGCATTCTGGATGGTACTCAGGCGGTGTGCGACGACAATGGTTGTGCGTCCTTTCATAACAATCGCTAGGGCCTTTTGGATGGCCTGTTCGGATGCCGTATCGAGGGCGCTGGTGGCCTCGTCCAGGATAAGGAGAGGCGGATTTTTCAGGATAGCCCTTGCGAGCGCTATCCGTTGTCTTTGACCCCCGGAAAGATTGAGGCCCCTTTCGTCGAGAACGGCGTTATATCCTTGGGGCAAGGTCATGATAAAATCATGTGCATTGGCGAGTCTTGCCGCCTGTTCTATATCTTCTTCGGTTGCATCAGGTCTTCCGGCCGCTATGTTTTCCCTGATCGTGTCGCTGAAGAGTATGATGTCCTGGCTTACTATGGCAATGTTTCTTCTGAGTTCGATTAGATTCAAACGCTCCAGATCTACCCCATCCCAAAGGATCACCCCTTTGGTGGGCGTGATGAATCTTGGTATGAGGTCGATTATTGTGCTCTTGCCGGCCCCGCTTGGCCCTACTATCGCTATCACCTTACCCTGTGGTATCTCAAGGTTTATGTCATGGAGTATCTTTAAGTCGCTTCCTGGATATGTAAAACAGACGGATTTGAATTCTATCCCCTTATGGAGCCCGCATACCGGCAGCCCTTCAACCGGTTCGGGCGAAAAGTCCATGAACTGGTCAACCCTTTCCATTACCCCGATGGTCTCCTGAAAGATGTTGTATGCCCCACCTATTTTTTTAAGGGGGTTCAATGCAATGGTTATGGCGGCAAGGATGGAGAAAAAGTCGCCTGATGTCATCTTGCCTTTAGCGACCAGCAGGCCTCCATAACCGAGTATTATGGCTATTGATACCCCTGAGAGCACCCCGATCAGGTACTGGGTGGCTTCTTTGAGCATGATGACCTTTGCGTTCTGGCGATATGATATCTGGTTTTCCCTTTTAAACTGGGCTATTTTCATCTTTTCCATGCCGAATATCTTTATCACCTTGATGCCCATCACCATCTCATTCATTCTGTGCGTGAGTATGGCCATATACTGTTGAACGATTTTCCGTTTCTTCCTCACGAACCAGCTCAGTGTCTTTGTCCCATATGCTATAAAGGGGAACAGCGCAAAGCTTAAAAGCGCAAGATCCCATTGCCTGTAGATTGCGATGCCCGCAAGGACTATCACCTTCGGGACCTCCACTAGAAACGTGCGGAAGCTCTCGGACAAGATACCGCTCATGAGGCTTACGTCGTTCATCTGCCTTGAAACCATATCACCTGAGGAAGATTTGGTGACAACAGACAGCGGCAGGCTGATCAGGTTTTGAAAAAAGCGGTCTCTGAGGTCTCTGACCATGCGGAAGCCGGCTGTGCGCATGAGGTATGACTGGGCGAAGTCAGCCGCCCCTCTCAATGCATATAGAATTACGATGCCCACCGGCAGATAGAATATATATTTATACTGATGCTCTACAAATATGCGGTCCATAACTGGTTTCACGAGCCAGGCTATGGCGCCGTCGAACGCAGAGACCAACAAGCCGAATATGATGGCGGCGATCACCCTTGGCGCATATGGTTTTATCAAATGCCGTAGTTTTCGCCAGACGGATGTAGAGACGTATTTGTCAGATCCTTCGAGTCTTTGATTAATGGCGCACCTTCACTTGAATGATATTAAAGCAGAAATGAAAATACACCAAACAATGGCCGGTGTCACCCGGGCCTTGCCGTCCGTCCAGGCCGATGTAATTTATAAAAAATAAACAAGGTTTTCTGCTGATGAAATCTCGAAATGTTTCAGGCAATGACTCTTAAAAAGACAGGCATATATCTGCTGGGTTGTATGTCTTTTTTGCTTATATATCCTTTTTCTTCCTTGGCCGGGTGGGCAGAGGGCCGAGTAGTGTCGGTAGATGACAGCACAGGTAGGTTTGTAATGGATGTAACACAGGGGCGCATGAGGGGAGAGTGTCTGGGCGGACGGCTTGTATTCCTAGCGGGTGGCTGCGGATTGCCCGAAGGGTTCGCGTCTGGTGTATCGGCCAAGGTCTGGATAAGGGGAAATAAAAAAGAAGAAGATATTATATTTATTGTAAATAAAATCACAGTATCTGATCCGGGCGCAACTCAGTTAGGCCAGGATTCTACGGGGGTGCGTTTGAGGCTTATGGGCCCATGTCGTCGCGGCGCAGGGCCTCATGGCAGGCGTGGAGGCGGCACAGATGGCGGCGTCGGATGCAGGGGGGTCAATCGGCGCTAGCTGTGTACGGATAACACCCCGCTGACTAATTTCGTCTGATCTGAGGTTTGCAGAGAGATGTCCTGCTCCGAGATTTTCGTATGGATGGGCAGGCCTGAAAGATCAGTTCAATTCTGAATAGGGGAGGAGACGGGGAGTGTGCCTTTCTTTTTGAATCTGTAGGTTAGATTTGAAAAACCGAAGACCTCGTATTTTACCTTGCCCTCAATGACAAAATCCATATCGCTACCGTTTTGGACCTTGTTCAGCACCCTTATGATGTCCAGATAGTTGCTTGAAAGACGCATATCCACTTGGCCAGTTTCAAATGCGCCAATCCTTATCCTTTTGATTGATTCTCCCCTTGAAACCCTGATGCCGCCTATTGCAAGTTCATAATCCACTTCTTTTATCGTTATAGTGGCATCATTTGGATTGTAGACCTTGAGGCCTGCAATAAGTTCTGCATTTGTGAGGGTAAGGTCTGTAACCTTGATGCTCGCCAGATTTATCTCCGGAGCAGATGGCCTGATGACGGCGCAGGAGGCAAGAAGCACCATGGAAAGAAGGGTAAGGACGAATAATAAGGGTCTTGCAGGGGCCTTTTGATTGATAGCGCTATTCAAGGGTTATGGCCGCTACAGGGCATATGTTGGCCGCTTCTTCGCAGTTGCAGGTGTCACACTTGTCAGGCCCGATCACCCACGACTTTTCGTCTCTTAATTCAAAGACCTCGGGACATACCTCAACGCAAGAACCGCATCCTATACAAAGGGCATAATCAACAACTGGTGTCGGCATAACATCTCCTTTTTGCAAAAAAATGAATAAACAAACTGACTCTCCCGATAATTTCAATTTTAACAAAGAGAGATATTGATGTCCATGGCTAAATATGATCTTGTCTTATCTCTGAGTTGCTGTGTAAAATGCCGTGATGGATAAATCTCCACATACACTGGTTCTTGGCGGGGCAAAGAGCGGCAAAAGCGCCTATGCCCTTGCGCTCGGAGAGGATTATATAAAAAAAAGCGCCATGCCAGGGGCAAAGGGTCTATTTATTGCCACGGCCCAGGCCCTCGACGACGAAATGGCTGCAAAGATCAAGGCCCACAAGGCCACACGCGGATCTGAGTGGGAGACGCTAGAAGAGCCCATAAATATCTCCGCTGCAATAATTGATGCTCAAGAGACATACCCTGTCATTGTGGTTGATTGTCTGACCCTTTGGCTCTCTAATCTCATGGGGTTATCTATTGCAAACGTAAAACAAAGGGTAGATGACCTTGTTGATGCCCTTATGCTCGTCAAGACCCCTGTGGTCATGGTATCTAACGAGCTGGGGCTTGGCCTTGCGCCGGAGTCGGCTTTGGCAAGGCGTTTTAGAGATGAGGCCGGGGGGCTTCATCAAGCGCTTTTGAAGGTATGCACCAATGTCTTTTTCCTGGTAGCCGGTCTCCCGCTTAAATTAAAATGAATAGAAGGGTGATGAAAATGGAAGATAGATTTAGAGAGCTTGTTGATTCCATAGTGCCTGTTGATTACAATATTGAGCCCAGGATTCAAGCCCATCTTGATGACCTTACAAAACCCAAGGGGAGTCTCGGGCGTCTTGAGGAGCTTGCAAAGACGTACTGTCTTATCCGCCGTGAGCTGAAACCAACGCTGCCAAAAAAAGAGATATTCGTGTTCGCTGCCGATCATGGGGTTACGGAAGAAGGCGTAAGCGCCTTTCCAAAAGAGGTCACATTCCAGATGGTCTACAATTTCTTATCTGGCGGGGCGGGGATAAATGTCCTCGCAAGACATGTAGGGGCATCGGTAAGGGTGGTTGACATAGGCGTGGACTACGACTTTGCCGGGGTTGACGGCCTGATACGAAGAAAGGTCATGCATGGAAGTAGAAACATGGCCAGGATATCTGCCATGGAGAGGACCGCGGCTATAGAGGCCGTAATGGTTGGGGCGGATCTTGCCAGAGAGGCCGCAGCCGCTGGGGTCACGCTCCTTGCCACCGGTGAGATGGGAATAGGCAATACCACCCCTGCAAGCGCCGTCACAGCGGTTTTTTGTGACATGCACCCAAAGGACGTGACAGGCCGAGGGACTGGGATCGGAGATGACGCCTTGAGGCACAAGATCTCAGTGATTGAACGGGCGCTTTACCTTCACAGACCTGATCCGTCTGACCCGATAGGGGTCCTGGCCAAGGTAGGTGGTCTTGAGATAGCAGGCATATGCGGTTTTGTCCTTGGTGCGGCATCCGTAGGTGTGCCGGTTGTGACAGACGGCTTTATATCAACAGCAGGGGCCTTAGCGGCATATGCCATGCAGCCGTTGGTCAGGGACTATCTTTTTGCCTCGCATCAGTCTGTTGAGAAAGGGCACAGTGTCCAGCTTGAATGTATAGGGCTTAGGCCAGTGCTAGATCTTGATTTGAGGCTTGGCGAGGGGACAGGTGCAGCCCTTGCTATGGGCCTTATTGAGGCCGGGCTTAAGATTTACCTTGAGATGGCCACCTTTTCAGATGCCAAGGTGTCAATCGGAAACGATGCGCCTGTCTAGAGGACCGCTATAGATTTTCGATCGGTCCCGACGTGGTGCTTGCATAGGCCGAGTGGTTGTGGATGGATTCGAAGTTTTCGGCCTCTACAGAAAACCATGTGACTCCTGGCAGGGCCTTGATGCCCTCGCAAGCGCACCTCACTACATCTTCAACGAACATGGGTCGATCAAAGGCCCTTTCTGTAACAAATTTTTCATCCGGTCTCTTCAGTACCGAATAGATGTCAGACGAGGCGGACATTTCAACCACCGAGATTATGTCTTCAAGCCATAAAAATCTGTCAAACCTTACTCGGACCCGTACCTCACCCCTCTGATTGTGCGCACCGTAGTCCGATATCTCCTTTGAGCACGGACATACCGTAGTCACCGGCACGCGGACGGCAAGGACCATGTCAAGCCTGTCCGTCATAGTGCCGTGCATACCGCAGCCATATTCCATGAGCCCTCTGGTTTTTGTAACAGGTGCGGTCTTTTCGATAAAATACGGAAAATCCACCTCAAGGTGTGCCTCTCTGGCCTCAAGCCGTTTCTTCATCTCCAGGAGTATGTCTTCAAATGTGCGGATATTTATCTCGCGGCGGTATTTATTCAATATCTCGACAAAGCGGCTCATATGGGTCCCTTTGAACTGGTGGGGCAAGTCCACATACATGTTTATACTGGCGACCGTATGTTGTACACCGTTGGCCTTGTCAAGGACAATGATTGGGTAGCGTATGTTTTTGATTCCAACCCGTTGGAGTGGGATATTCCTGTCATCAGACATGCCCTGGACGTCGACAAGGCGCGGACATGGATGGTTTTTCATGTATATCCTCCTGAGAGTCTCTTGATTATCTCAGTTGCAGAGGCCTTAAGTCCTTGCTTTGCCTCATAGATGGGTATGGATGCGCGCTCTGCGGCGGCCACTTCTTCAGAGGCGTGAAAGATCCCTATCGGGTCCATGCCAAGGTGTTCTTTGATATATGAAAGGTCAGCCTGGTTTTTTATGTTATTGGCTATTACAGCAAGGTGTCTGATGTTGATATCATGCGCCAAGGCCTTTATCTTTATTGCGGTCTCAAGGCTTCCAAGGTAGGGTTGTACAACGACCAGGAGGTGATCCACAGCCTTTATGGTGCCGCGGCCCAGGTGTTCGACCCCTGCCTCCATGTCCAGGACTATGTCTTCATCAGGGCCTAGAAGGAGCATGTTTAAAAGCGCCCTTAATACAGCATTGTCCGAGCAGGCGCACCCGCCGCCGCCCTCCCTGATGGCACCGAGTACCATGAGTTTTATGTTTCCTTCTTTGAGCATGAAGCGTTCGGGAAGATCGTTTACCTTGGGGTTAAGCCGGTAAAAAGGACCGTCTCTCTCCGAGCGTTCTTGCAACAGCTCGCGCATTTCGGCAATTGGCGTGACTGCATTCGCGCCCTTAAATCCAAGCACCCTTGCAAGGTGCGGGCTTGGATCGGCGTCTATCGCCAGCACCTCTCTTCCCATTTCTGCAAGGGCCTTTATAATAAATGCGCTTACTGTGGTCTTTCCTACCCCGCCCTTGCCGCTTATGGCTATTTTCATCAGGATTCTCCAGATATTAGTTTATGTCAATTATTGTCTGGTTTTTATCAAAACCCGAAAACCTGCCAATAATTAATTTAAAAATCTAAATTGGCATGATTTAATTGTCATTATATTTTTTAAATAAAAGGAACATCTAATCTGTCATTCCCGCGAAGGTTGGAATCTATCTTCATATGTCCCCCTGATAAAAGGGAAGGCTTCAATTTGATCCCCATCAATGAGGGGAAATAGAGGAAATAGATGGATGAGAAACATGATTTTCAAAGTTTTATTAAACAAAAGGAACCGCAGGATATGATCCCACCATTCCCTAATTTTAAACCTGTCGCTCTTGAAGACAAGGAGGCAATTGATGCATATCTGAGGCTGCATCCGCCGTTATGTTCGGAATTCACCTTTACCAATCTCTTCGCCTGGGCGCCTTCCTATGGCTTTCAGATATCCGGATTCGGCGATGGCTTTCTGATCCTTCGTAATACTGATAAAGAACAATCATTTCTGCAACCCCTTGTCCACAGACAGGCAAGAGAGGCAGTACTTGCGTGTCTTGATTTTTTAAAGATCAGGGTCAAGAGGCCGGTCATTGAACGGGTAGGGGAGGATTTTATTGAACATGCCCTTTCCGACAGGGCCGGCCTCGATATCCGGGAGGACAGGGATAATTTCGACTATGTCTATGATATACAGGAACTGATTGCGCTTAAGGGCAATAAATTTCACGACAAGCGGAATCACCTCAACAATTTTATCAAGAGATTTCGATACAATTACATACCTATAACCAGTAGCCTGATCATTCAATGTATGGAGTTTGCCCATGAATGGTGTAACGACAGGGAGTGTGAAAAGGACGATGGACTTATAAAGGAGGAGTGCGCGACCTATCGGATGCTCAGATATTTTGATGAGCTTGGTGTAAAAGGCGGCGCAATCGAGATGGAAGGCAGGATATGCGCCCTGACCATGGGTGAGAGACTGAACCCTGACACATTGGTAATACATATCGAAAAGGCAAAGGCGGGTATTCAGGGGCTTTATCAGGCCATCAACTGGGAGTTTTTAAGGCATGAGGCATGGGACCTAAAATTTGTAAACAGGGAGCAGGACCTTGGCATTCCTGGTCTGCGAAGGGCCAAGAGATCATATAACCCCGTCAGGATGATAAAAAAATACAAAATATTCGCAAGATAGAGATTAAGCGATATCTTATTTCATGGCTGACGCTGCCTCAGTCTGTGCAGCATTCCTTCAGATACGGGTTTTCCCGTTTCTCTCTCCCGATGGTGGACGTAGGGGTATCTCCATAGTCATGGCCAGGAAGGACTATGGTCTCATCGGGAAGGACTGCGATATTCTCTTTCAGTGACCTGACAAGGGTGTCAAATGAACCGCCTATGAGGTCAGTGCGGCCAGCGGCCCCGACAAACAAGGTATCACCCGTGATGATGTAACCGTGTCCATAGAGGCAGACAGAGCCGGGTGAATGGCCTGGCGTATGGAGGACCTTAAAGCTCAGCCGTCCGATCTTCAACTCGTCTCCGCCTTTTATGTAGGCATCGGCAGGCGGCGCGGGTTCAAAGCCCCACGATTTAAAGAGCGCGATGGCCTCTTTACCCCTAAAGAGCGTGTCGTCCTCCTGGTGCATGAGGACCTTGGCCCCTGTCAAGGCCTTGACCCTGGCGTTCCCAACGGTGTGATCAGGGTGGCCATGGGTGTTTATGATATATCTGAGATTAAGCCCCATGTCCCTTATCTCCTTTACAAGCATGTCTTCACTTCCCGCAGGGTCTATAATCACGGCGTCTTTAGTCTCGCTGCAACCGATTATGTATGCCTTGACCTGTAAAGGCCCGACTGTATGGGATTTGAGTATCATCATAACGGCCTCCGCTTTACCGAGTCGTCTGTATCCCGGTCTTCATATTGGTCTGTATCGCCTTCTCCATCTGCACCAGGTATGTAATAATCTCCCTTCAGCCATGCCCCGAGATCGATCATCTTGCAGCGCCTGCTGCAAAACGGCCTGAAGGGGTTGTCTTCATACCGGACGGGTCGTCCGCAAATGGGACAATTGTATGTATCTTCAGTTTCGTTCATAATAATATCCGCCCAACCAGGTCATAGACATGGGAGTCGGTGATCTGTATCTTGACTATATCTCCTGGTGAAGCCCGGCCATCGTTTATATAGACTATACCATCAACATCTGGGGCCTGAAATCTAGTCCTACCCACAAGCAGGAGATCGGTCTCGCTTGATATGCCTTCAACCAGCACCTCTTCGATATCGCCCACCCTTGCGGCGTTTTTTGCCTTTGATATCCGGGCCTGGGCGGACATGATCTTTTTTCTGCGTTCTCTTGCCACTTTGGGGGAAACCTTGTCTGTCAGCCTGTAAGAGGCACTTTCTTCCTCGTCAGAATATACAAAGGCGCCAAGCTGATCAAATTGCCAACGTTTTATAAAATCCATGAGGATTTCAAAGTCCTCCTCGCTTTCGCCCGGGAACCCTGTCATCACAGTGGTCCTTAATGAGGCATCGGGGATTTTCGTCCTTATCTCTTTAAAGAGGTCTTCCAGAAGCCCCTGCCCATAGCCCCTGCCCATGGTCCTCAAAACCTTGTCGCTTGCGTGTTGAATCGGGATATCGAGATATCGGCATATCGAAGGACATGAGGCTATGACGTCAAGGAGCCTCGGCGTCAGTCTTGTCGGATGCAGATAGAGAAGACGTATCCATAGACTACTGGGGAGATCGATCTTAAACACTATCTCCTCAAGAAGTTCAGCAAGCCCCACCACACCGTCTCTGTAGGCGGTAAGGTCCTGACCTACAAGCGTAATCTCTTTTACGCCTCTGCCGGCCAACGATCTTATCTCAGAGATTATGCTTTCCGCTGGGACTGATCTCTGCCCGCCACGGAGTCTCGGGATCAGGCAATAGGTACAGCGGTTCGAGCAGCCTTCGGATATCTTGACATACGCCCGCCAGGGTGGGGTGGTAAGGGGTTCAGCGCCCTGCACCGTTTGAGCATTATTTGTTGCAAGGGCTCCAATACTAAAAAGCCGCCTTGTCTTGCCCTGGCCGACGAACCCTGCAAGCGCCGCCTTGAGTTCCTTTTTAAATCCGTCTTCTTCATGTGTCCCCAAAAATACATCTACTTCAGGCAGCTCGTCCTCAAGCGCCTTTCCGTATCTGGCCACCATGCAACCCATTACCATCAGGATTTGGTCAGGACGTTTTCGGCTCCCAAGATCCAAGATGGCATCTATGGACTCCATTACTGCGGCCTCGATAAAGCCGCAGGTATTGACAAACAGAAGGTCGGCCTTCTGTGGATCGTTTATAAATTCCGGATCGGGACAGGTGGTTGTTATCTCTTTCAAGACACATTCGGTATCAACACTGTTTTTTGGGCAGCCGAGGCTTACTGCATATATCTTCATTTATTTGGAATCCTGCCACTTCACCTCTGCACGGCTTAAAATGCGATTTTTTGCATCGACAGAGACTGCTATGGTCTTCCCGTTTTCGATGTCTTTTTCTGAAAACAGGGCGTAGCAGGCGATTATTATGACATCACCTACAGCCCCTTTTCTTGCCGCTGCACCGTTAAGGCACACGGTGCCGGAGCCTGCAGGGGCTTCTATGATATAGGTGTCAAAGCGCTCGCCGTTTGACACATTATAGACCTTTACCTGCTCAAAGGGCATGAGATCTGCTGCAATCATTAAATCCCTGTCAAGAGAGAGACTACCTTCGTAAGTTAAGTCCGCCTCGGTCACAACAGCCCGATGTATCTTGGATTTCAGAAATATCCTCTGCATAAATTCTATCTGATCGGTCCATTCAAGATAATATTATCAATAAGCCTTGTGCCACCAATCCACACGGCCAAGGCGAGAAGTACAGGCCTCTCCTTGACCATCTCAACCGGCTCCAGGGTCTCCGGATCACCAAAAAAGATATAGTCTATCTTTGTGTTGCACCTTGAAAGAATGTGTCTTTTTACCTCATCACCGATTCTTTCCGTAAGGCATCCCCCTTTTTTCACCAGGTCCTCAGCCAGTTTCAAGGCCTCAAAGAGACAAACCGCAGCCCCGCGCTCTTCAATATTAAGATAGACATTCCTTGAGCTCATGGCCAGCCCATCTTTTTCCCTGACAATGGGGTGTCCTACGATCTCTACGGGCATATTCAGGTCTTTCACCATCCGCCTTATGATGACGAGCTGCTGAAAATCCTTTTCGCCGAATACGGCCCTGTCAGGACGGACGATGTTGAAAAGCTTACAGACAACAGTAGCTACCCCCCTGAAGTGACTGGGCCTTGATACGCCGCACATGATTCCGCTCAGTCCCTCAACATCTACCCAGGTCTTAAAGCCCTCAGGATACATATCGGCTGGATCCGGACAAAAGAGTATATCCACACCCTCTGCGTCAGCAAGGGAGGCGTCGCGCTCGAAATCCCTCGGATACCTCGCGAGGTCCTCGCCAGGTCCAAACTGTGTAGGGTTGACAAAGAGGCTCACCACCACCCTGTCTGCGATCTTTCTTGCAAATCTCATAAGAGATAGGTGTCCTTCATGGAAATAGCCCATCGTAGGGACGAGACAGAGTTTCAGGCCGTTTGATCTCGCCTCTGTGGCGGCTTGGGTCATTTCATTTAGGTCTTGTATAAGCCTCATTTACTTTTTTACTTGCAAGGTTCTTCAAAGGAGCACACACCTTGTTGATCAAAAGGATTGGTTGGTGCAAGTCCAAGATTTGCACTGTTGGTAGATGCACATTGGTCTTTTACATACCTTATGATGCTATCTTGACCTTTTATAAAGCTCAACCCATCCCTGTTTTCCACTATCAGAACAGGGACGGTGTATATGCCAAGGATTCTTAAAATAACCTTGTTGGCCTTAGGTTCATACCTAGGCAAGGGTTCAAGGCCAGGCAATATTTCGGCCCTGGGTCTTGTAACTGGATTGAAATGCACCTCACATGCCGAACAGGTTTTTAAGACATCAAGGACTGCTTTGCAGTGCGGACAATCCTCTGAAAAGATAAGATAGAGGCGTTTTCTGGGGTCGTTACATTGTCTTACTGCATAAGTACCGCTATCAAGGTCGAATCTTTTTTGGAATGCATCTTCATCAAGCTTGAGAGCAGAGAATATAAAAAATTCAGTGACAAAAATCAACCCGCCGACAAAGAGATGTCTTAGATCGACGCAGACATTCATAAGGACTATAAATAAAAATATTAGGAGGCAATAGGAGCAGAATGAATGGACAACAAAGGTTTGTAAGCCGATCAAGACCCCTTCGACCCCAAGCCCTGCCAGCAAGAATCCAGGCAGCACAGCCATCGCCCAGGCCTTTCTTCGGCTCAAAAGTCCTGTCCAGAAGATGGTCTGGAAATAGCCAAGTCCTACCAGATTTACATATATCTGATTTATAGATACGAAATTTTCTGCGATCTTACAGCCCTCGTTCAGACATACGGCTTCACCTCTTATCAGGATTGCGCCTATCTGGGCGAGCACCACAAGACTCCCAAGAAACGCCAAGACGTTCAGACCGAATGGGAATGTTATACTTTTTTTGTCCATCACTTTTAAGGCTAAAGGACCAGTCTTCCTTCCTGCTTCATCCTGTGGTCAAGGTAGTAAAGCACTGGGACTACCATACGAGAAAAGATCGTGGCCGCTATCTCGCCTGACATGAGCGATATGGCAAGCCCTTGGAAGATTGGATCAAAGAGTATGACAAAGGAACCTACTACAACCGCTGAAGATGTCAAGAGCATCGGTCTGAATCTCACGGCGCCTGCATCTATGACCGCCTCGGCGAGGGGCATCCCCTCCTTGAGCCTTAATTCTATAAAGTCAACTAGAATAATGGAGTTCCGCACGACAATACCTGCGCCTGCGATAAAACCTATCATGGATGTGGCGGTGAAAAAGGCCCCCATGAGGGCGTGTGCCGGAAGGATGCCTATGAGGGAGAGCGGTATCGGAGAAAGAATGACCAGGGGCACGGAATAGGAATGGAACCAACCCACCACAAGGATGAAGATGAGCACGATCACCACTGCGAACGCCGCGCCCATATCCCTGAATACCTCATATGTTATATGCCACTCGCCGTCCCACTTCATGGACCAGTGCTGTGTGGAAAACGGCTGTTTGGTATAGTAAATTTCAAACCTTTCGCCATCGGGGGTCTTGAGCTTGGAAAGGGCCTTGTTCATCTTAAGTATGGCATAAATAGGACTCTCTTCCGAGCCTGAGACATCGCCCGTCACATAAACTACTGGTTTGAGGTTTTTGTGGTAGATTGGGTGGTTTATTATAGAATCTTTTATGGTGACCAGCTCCCCAAGTCCGACCATTTCACCGTTTGCAGCCCTCAGCCTGATATCCTTGATGCCTTGCAGCGAAGATCTGTCGGAAAGCGGAAGCCTCACGATCAGTGGTATGTCTTCTTTGCTGTTGCCGTCATGAAGAAGCCCGACTTGGACACCCTTGACCGAGGCCTTGAGGACCTCGGCGACCCTTTCGGGCGATATTCCGGCGGCCATTGCCTTGTCTTTTTGTACAGTAAGCACCAATTCCTTCTGTGGATCGGTCATGTACCAATCCACATCCACCACGCCATCCGTTTTTTTGAATATCTCTTTGACCTTTTTTGCGATCTCTATCTGCCCCTCGTAATTCGGGCCATAGATTTCGGCCACCAGGGTCTGGAGTACAGGCGGGCCAGGAGGAATCTCAACCACTTTTATGCGCGCCCCGTACCTTTGTGCGATCTCGGTTAGTCTTGGCCTTATTTTTTTGACTATCAAATGGCTCTCCTCCTTCCTCATTTGTTTTGGAAGGAGGTTTACCTGTATATCGGCCTCGTTTGCATACTTTCTTAGATAGTAATGCCTTACAAGGCCGTTGAAATTAAAGGGTGCGGCGGTCCCTGAATATATCTCATAGTCTGTGACATAGCTTTGGGTTGCAATATAAGACCCAAGTTCCTCGGCGACAGCCGTAGTCTGTTCTAATGGGGTGCCGTTGGGCATGTCGATTATGACCTGAAATTCGTTCTTGTTATCGAACGGGAGCATCTTTACCTTTACCACCTTGAGATATATAAGGGCGCACGATAGGACAAACGCAACGGCCATCACCGAGAGGAAGCCCCAGCGCCATTTGACGTTTTTGATAAGGTGCCCCATGGCCCAGCGATAGATGCGGGTGATCCGTCCCTCTGTTTCTTCTTTGTGCTCTCCTTTGACCTTGAGGATGTGGTAAGCAGTCCAAGGCGTGATCGCAAACGAGATGATCATTGAGAGAAACATGGCGACCGAGGCGCCGATCGGCATGGGTCTCATGTAAGGCCCCATTAATCCCCTTACAAAGGCAAGGGGCAGGATGGCCACTATTACCGTAAAGGTGGCAAGTATCAGGGGGCTTCCAACCTCTACGACCGCATTGACTATAACATCCTTTATAGGCCTTCCTTTGTTGAAGGGGAGACGGAGATGTCGGATGATATTCTCGACGCCTACTATAGGGTCGTCAACTAGGATACCGATGCAGAATATAAGGGCGAAGAGCGTAACTCTGTTTAATGTATAGCCATAGATGTAATAGACAAAAAG
>NZ_JBMFRG010000015.1:0-36357 GCF_049968175.1 Dissulfurimicrobium sp. | reverse complement strand
ATAATATTCCAATAGAATATAATGAATTACTATTAGCCTGGAAAGATTTAACTAATGCTTTAGCATTAGAGCAATTTGAAGATATAGAAAATAATATCTCTACATTACAGAATAAAATTAATGAGCTTAATTCAAAATTAACTTCAATAAAAAAGAACAAGATTAAAAAGCACATCAAAAAATAAATAATAATTTTTGGAGAATTACTGTCTATGGAAATATCAATGATTTTAATACCAGTTGATTTTTCAGATTGTGCAAAAAATAGCATAATTTATGCAAAAAATTTTGTCAAAATCTGGAAAGCAGATGTCATACTTATTTATGTTATCAATTCTAAATATGCTGAACATATTGCAGAATATATAAAAGAGCCAATCGAAAAGGTTAAAGATCGCTTAATCAATCAAGCAAAACAATCTTTCAGAAATTTTTTATCTCAATTATCAGAAAATAATTTTATCAAAGACACAATTGTATCATATGGAAGACCCTTCCAAGAAATAGCAATAAAGGCAAGAGAATTACAGGCCGATATGATAATTATGGGCGGATATGGAAGCATGGGCATAGGGCAAATAGACGAAATATTTTTTGGAAGTACTGTAGAAAAAGTAATAAGATTACTACCATGTCCTATCATTTGTGTACCTATGGGTTGGACAGTAAATAAAACATAAATTAACTAAAATTTTATGGAATTAAAAATAATAAAAAGTAAATTAAATACTATAATAAATGAAAAAGATTATAAATTTAAAATAGCACTAACAAATATATTATATGATAATCTTAATAAATGGCAAAAAATTGGACAAATTTTATTAACTAATTTTATAGCAAAAATAGCAAAAGAAGAAGGAATAGTTTCATTTACAAGCAAATATGATGAAGAAATATTCAAAGATCATTTACCCAATGATATAGCAAATACAATAACTCAGCTTTCAAGACTTCTTTTAGGCGAATTAGAAAATAAACAAGATAAAATAACGGCAATTTTCCTCTTGCTAAAACTTTTTGAATGGACACTTTTAAACTACGAAAATCGATGTCCTTATGGCAAAACAATAGACCAACAGGCCGAAATTTTACTAAAAAAAACATCTAACCAAACTGAACTATTTGGAAATAAAGATGAAATATGGCTTTACTCAATTGGTATTCTAAAAGACATATTTAAACAAAATTTCAATGAACAAAAGATCTTTTTCGGCTGCCGCGCTTATGCAGAAGAAGCTATATTCAACGACAAGACTGTGCTTATGGATGACAGGAATTGGTCACAAATTAACCTCCCATCGTCAGACTTGATTGGGAAGCTTGTCCTCGGTGCCCGCACAAATCTCACGGATCAGACATTGGTTGGAATTTCCATAAAGAGATACCAGCGACAGCAAATAAATAAAACGGAAGAGCATTCCAATAGGCTTGAAGGGATATTTCTGACAAGACTCACGGAACTGTGCGGTGCAGCGATTTGGAAAAAGGATGGGTCTGACTAAAACACAATGCAGACCCATTCCATACGGCATTTAACGTTCAATTCATTGAAATCTTTGATATAATAGCACAATCAACCAAAATATCGTGAGGGTGTCCGGGACTTTCTGTATAACATATCGCAGGATTGTCACCCATTATGACCTTACGGCTCATCCTGGTTTCAGTTTTGCAATTTAAGATTTTCCAGCATGTTGTATGTTGGAGCAATCTCTTTAAACTAGGCAATGTCACACCGATTTCATATATTATGGCCGTAAGGCATCTAAGCCAATAGATATCGGCTTGTGAAAATAATCTAAGAAATCCGTTATATTTTGGATAAACAAGACCTTCGGTCTCCAACATCTGTAATGTCTTTGGATGCATATCCAACAAATAGGCTGCTATGCCTATTGAATAAATAGGCGTAGCAGCCGCCTCGTCAATCCTTCTCACAGCACATCCCAAGAGGCTATCCATGATGTTCCTCAGACAGATGTCCATTAAAGAGTTTTTCTCCCATGAGAAAGAGCATCGCACAGAAACTAAAGCCGCCTATGGTTATCATGATCTCATAGAAACTTGGAGTATAAGAAAAATATCGCGGCATATCTACTATCCCCATACCTTCTGTCCAGGGCACGATCTGTCCAACAACGACCAAATCATAGCGCATAAAAAAGATACCTATCAGACAAAGTGCCCCTGCAAAAAACATGACCTTGAGATTCTTTGCCTTTACCGCTAAGATCAATATGAAAGGCAGAACCATGCCGAGTAATATCTCCCCGCCCCAAAAATTCAAGGAATAATTACCTGTTAATATGGCCTGCATAGCCTCATACTCTCCAGGCGGCTTGCCAGCAATACCTGCAAGTATCTTCCATGAAGTAAAAAACATTATGACGGCCATTAATAGCAAACCGAGCTTTCCTGTTGCAGAAAGAGACCGTTCCATTGCAACGCTCATCTTCCATCCGTTTGCCCTATAGGCTATCCAGGTAAAAAACAGGACCGCGGCACAGCCTGACATCATGGCTGATGCAATAAAATAGATCGGCATAAGCGGACCATGCCAGAATTCACGCGCGGCAAGCAACCCAAAGACTGCGCCAAGGTTGCTGTGGGCGGCAACACCTGAAATAACACCTAAGAGCCCAACCATGGATGCCTGTTTGTAGCGTCCAATTTGCAGCAAGGCGAACTCTATCAACATGAAGAAAAGATATGCACCATAGAGCGTGCCCATCCACCAAATATTTGAAGTCAAATTGGGAGAAATCACGTTATAGATAGCCATTCGCCAGGGATTTTCTATCTCGAATGCAATAACCATAAAACCGCTTATAATAGTTGCTATTGCCAGGAAAACCGATCGTTTGGCTATGGGCATAAAACTCTCTGTGCCAAAGACATGCCCTATCGACGAAACAAGGCACAACCCGGTCGATGTGACAACAAAAAAAACATAGGTAGAGATCAAAAGACCCCATGGTACCTCTCTGGTTACGCCATAGACATGATTATGGCCAACTATGAAGGCATCGATTCCAAAAGCAACACCTATGGCAGCTAAAAGGCCGAATATTGCTATTGCGGCATTATAGGCCCTTGATGTTGCGACCAGCGATTTGTCTAATGTAGCGGTCTTTACGTCGGACATAGGATAACACTCCTTCTTAAAGATTTAAATTTTAATAAATTACTTTAAGTTACTTATAGGTCTCACTCCATTGCTTTATTTTTTTCACTAAGCACTGGTTTGACCTTTAGATCAAAATAGGTATGCAGTGACGCACAACCTATCCACATGACGAGGAAAAACAGACCTTTAAACATTTGTTGGCACCTCCTTCAAGAACCCCCCGGTAGCGGCCGGGCAAAACAAATTTGGAAGAGATCTTATTTTATTTATCTTAATATCAGCACCCCCTTTCTTTAATTTTCTTAAAGATCTCTTTTATAAAAAATATAAATTATAAGTTATAATTGTCAATAAAAATTTAAATTTAAATATCTATAAAATACACATTTAATATGTATCATAATCTTAAAAAAAAATTCAATAATTTATTGATTTAATTAAAATTATTAATTTTTAAAATAAATTTATTAAAAAATAATAGACGACGCAAAATAATCCCGAAAATTTTTTCAAATTTTTTTTTTAAATTTTATAAAAGAAAAAGTGGCGCAATTTTAGCCTAAAATTTTATAAAAGTGGCGCAATTTTAGCCTAAAATTTTATAATTTTATAAATTAAATTTGTTAATTTAAATCTATATGCTAATTATTCTATTGATTTAATTAAAAAAATAAATATAGAAATCAGATTTGGCATTATTTTTGCTTGATAAAAAACTTAGGATAACACATAAAAAATAGACGAGGATAACAGACAACCGGATTTGAAAGCGGAGAGCGGTCCGCTTTCAAAAACCGGTACTAAAAAAATTTTTGAATTTAAAATCTTGTTAAAATGAGATAATTAAGACCAAAAATAAGACCCAGCATGAAGCTGGGTCTTAGATCAATTAAAAATTTTTTAAAGTTTTAAAAGTAAAGACCGTTTGATATTATTTTTTACCGGTCTTAGTGAGACGATTCATACCCTTTACGCCTATATGACAAACAGCGCACTTTGTATTTGAAGCAAATGCGGTCTCGCCATTATGACACGCACCGCAATATTTTCCGGCATAAAGCGATTTCATTGTAAAATCTCCTTTTTCCTCTGCCGTACCTTTTGCCTCTTCAAAAAGTTTATCGTGACAATCTTCGCAACTATAGCCGAAACCAAGATGCGTTTTATGATCAAAAAGTACTGCCTTGACAGGTTTTGTAAAAAGTATTGGGCCTCCCCCTTCATCGTCGTCACCAGCCAAAACTATTTTATATGAAAGGCATACCGATAAACAAATAAAAATCGAACATATAACTACTACGATCATTTTTTTCATGGATCACATCCTCGCATTTTCTGTTTTATTTATTCGTTTTGCGTCCAATAAAATCGATAGAATTTTAATCAACCTTTTGTGTAAAATACATTAGGCAAGGTCCCTGTCTCAGGTCTCAATACCCAAACCACCCTCTCTGGTTCATGCACTAATTTATAAACCCTGCTTGAAGGATCTGAGATGTCCCCGAAGATTCTTACATCAGCCGGACAAGCTGCGGCGCAGGCGGTCAGGGTCTCACCTTTTGACAACCTATTTTCCCAACAAAAATCGCACTTATCGATCGCCCGCATCTCTTCATTGAAATAACGCGCATTATATGGACAGGCAGCCATGCATGTCTTACAACCTATACATTTTTTGATATCCATTCTGACTATACCGGTCTTTTTGTCTTTATATGTGGCCCTGGTGGGACAAACTCTAACACATGGAGGACGATTGCAGTGATTACACAATACAGGCATGAATTCCCGCTGTTTTGAACCAGGGCCGATAACCAACTCCCTTTCTAAAATCGTTGTCCTATAACCATAATCCGGCACGTGATTGGTCTTTACACAGGCATCCATACAACGCTGACAATCTATGCAACGATCCTGACGTATCACCATGCTGTAATGAGGTTTATAGCTGTATTGTTTTAATACAATCCCTTCGACATCTGCATGACCGCGTTTTGCAGACATCAATGAAAGAATCGAGCCTCCTGCAAAGACACCTGTCACAACCAAACCTAGCCGTAAAAAATCACGTCTTTCTTTTGAAGGAAGGTGCTCAACGCCCTCGTTTTTCAATTTTTCTATCTCTTCAATCTTCATTTATTCCTCCATATTCCGACTGCCGACAATCAAGTATGCAGCCTTCTTAAATTAGCATTCAATCTATTTGTGTGACAATTAACTTAAACAATTTTTGAATGTAATTCTATGCTACAATTTGTCAAGCATACGGCCCAAACTCCGACAAAAAATATCCCTAAAATATTATAGATAAACTCTTTTGGGCCGCATATGCTATGTCTGCAAGCCCTTCAGGCAGGACACCCAAATATAGAACGCCAATGGCCGCAACAACCAGCACAAGCATGGACGGCAAGGCTACCGCACCAGCCGACACCTCTCTGGCTGGCTCTTTCATGTACAATATATATAATACCCTTAGATAGTAATATGCTCCGATCGCACTAGTCAGTATGCCCAGGGCAGCCAATAAAAGATAACCATTTTTTATCACTGCGGAAAAGACATAAAACTTGGCGATAAATCCGGCCGTAGGCGGCAATCCAGCCATAGAGACCAAAAAAAGGGACATAAGAAAACTAAGACCTGGATATTTGTAGCCAAGCCCTCTATAATCTTCAAGCGTCTGCGCACCCCTTTCATTCCCGTCAATGATATACAACACACCAAAGGCACCTATATTCATCAAGGCATATGATAAAAGATAAAAAAGAACACCCATGCGGCCCTCGTCATTACCGGCAAGTATGCCAAGCGCCATATACCCGGCGTGGGCTATGGAAGAATAAGCAAGCATGCGCTTTAAATTTTGTTGGGAGACTGCAAGCAAATTGCCAAAAAACATAGTCAACAGCGAAAGCCACCACAGGACAGGCTTCCAATACAGCCCTAAGGCCGCAAGATTAATGGTAGAGCAAAGGGCTGGATTACCGCTGTCACTTAACATGGGGGTAAACCCAACAAAAAGCACCTTCATAAAGGCACCGAATGCGGCCGCCTTGACCATCGTCGCCATAAAACCTGTAACAGAGGCAGGACTGCCCTCATATACATCAGGTGTCCACATATGAAATGGCACCATAGCCATCTTAAAGAGGAGACCGGCCATAATCATGGCCAGTGCAACCAATACTTCCGGCCTATCAAAGAGATTATTAGAATTATTAGAAAGGATGACGGCAACATGAGTAAGGTTTACAAACCCTGTTATTCCATAGATCAATACCATTCCAAAGAGGAAAAAGGCTGACCCGAAACTTCCAAGCAGGAAATATTTCAGCGCCCCTTCTTGAGAAAGGGGGTCATCTTTTAAGAAGGCGGCAAGTACATATACCGCAATTGACATGATCTCAAGGGCTATAAACATCATTAAAAGGTCCACGGCTTGCACCATGGCAACCGCCCCATAGAGGGCAAATACAAGGAGGATAAAATACTCGCCCTTATAAAGCTTGTTGTTTTGCAAATAACCGATGCTTATCAACGTAGCCAACAACCCGGACGTCAAGACAACCGCTGTTACAAATACTGAAAATTTCTCCATGGAAAAGACGCCCATCAGGATGATGCTGGTCAAATGCCATTCTCTATAGACCACATGGCCAAGGGCGGCCGAAATCCCGATAGCGGACAGCCATCCCAGCCATGAGATACGCTTTTTGCCATCATTGTTGACAAGATATAAATCTATAAAAATCAACACTACACCAACAGCAAGGAGGATAATCTGGCCACCGGCTATCCGCCATAACTGCATTATACTAAAGACATGTTCCAATCCGTTCATATATTACTCCTGGGTCTCGAGGCCGGCCTCGATTTTCTTTGCTGGTAGGTTGAGATTATATGAATATGCAGGATCAACTTTTTGTTCTATCCTAACCTGGTCGATAAAACCACCCACAGAATTGTGTATCTTATCCAAGAAGAAGTTTGGATAGAGACCTATCCAGAAAATAAAGACTAGAAGCGGTACGAGATAGCTGAATTCCCTGATATTAAGATCGGGAAGTCTTAAATTTTTTGGATTTGTTACCTCTCCATAAAAGACCCTCTGTACCATCCAGAGCATGTAAACGGCACCCAGAATCACACCCGATGCCGCAAGCACAGCAGCAAGCTTATTGACCTTAAACGTACCTAGCAGAATCAAAAATTCGCCTATAAATCCGTTAGTTGAGGGAAGTCCTATTGAAGAAAGGGTCACTATCAAAAAAATTGTACTGTAGATCGGCATAATCCTGGCAATGCCGCCATATTCAGAAATGAGCCTGGTATGGCGGCGTTCATATATTATTCCTACCAAGAGAAAGAGTGCCCCTGTAGAAAGCCCGTGATTTATCATCTGAAGAATGGAACCTTCAACCCCTTGCGGTGTCAAGACATACAGGCCCAGCATACAGTAACCGAGATGCGACACAGATGAATATGCAACCAACTTTTTGATATCTGGCTGCACCATGGCCACCAAGGCGCCGTAGATGATCCCAATAATAGACAAAACGACTATGAGAGGGGTAAAGAAGCTTGATCCATATGGGAAGAGAGGCATTGCAAATCTTAAAAAACCATATGTCCCCATCTTGAGAAGAATACCAGCAAGTATAACGGAACCGGCTGTTGGGGCCTCGACGTGGGCATCAGGTAACCATGTATGGAGCGGAAACATAGGCACCTTAATCGCAAAAGCCAGTGCAAAAGCGGCGAAGAAAAGGACTTCATATATCCAAGGAAGATGGGTGCCATATAATGACAAGAGGTTAAAGGTGACGTGTCCTGTAGCCTCTGCATGGAAATACACGAGCCCGATTATGCAGACAAGCATGAGAAGAGAACCAACCGCGGTAAATATAAAGAACTTTATGGCCGCATAAATCCTACGTTCGCCACCCCATACGCCGATTATTAAATACATTGGGATAAGCATGAGCTCCCAAAAGACATAAAAAAGGAAAAGATCAAGCGCAACGAAGGTGCCAAGCATGGCTGTCTCAAGGACAAGCATCGCTACCTGAAATTCCTTAACCCTGTTGTCTATCGCCTTCCATGTCGAAAGGATCGTAAGCGGTGTAAGAAATGTGGTGAGCAAAACAAGCCAGAAAGACAGACCATCCAGGCCGACAAAATAGTTTATCCCGTAGCTTGGAATCCATGGATATTGCTCAATAAATTGGAAACTGGCCTGTTTGGCGTCAAATCCTGCGAAGATCCTAAGCGATACCAGGAAAACCAATATTGAGGTAACAAAAGATATCCCCCTTATAACATCTTTTCCTTCGTCACTTTTTTGGGGAATAAAAAGGATCGGTATTACTCCCATTAGAGGCAGAAAAATTACATAAGTCAAAAGGTTATCCATAGGTCAATCCCTTGTTTCTTATTTTTGCTCAAACCAACCGAAGATGTCATCAACTCATCTTTAAAAAATACCAAAGCATGGCTACAAGTCCTATCAACATAAAGGCGGCATATGTCTGGAGTCCGCCATTCTGGATATTCCTGACGGCACTCGAACCACGTTGCACAAGCCATGCCTGACCATTTATACCAAGACCGTCTATTAAGAATACATCGACGATCTTCCACAAAAATACAGAAAGATAGTATACTGGACAGACAACCAAGAGATAATATATCTCATCAACATAATATTTGTTGTAAACAAGGTTGTAGTGAAGGCTGTAGGTCTTTGCCAGCTGCGCAGGTAGTTCTGGGAATTTTTTCATGTAGACGATGAATGCCCCTATTATACCGGCCGCAGCAATCAATACAGAGAGGGCCATAAGCGCCCATTCTGTTGAATGGGTATAATGCGGTGCAATGGTTGCGGATGCGATGATATGCTGGGAATGTTCAAAAACAGGATCAAGAAAATGTTCAAGCATATTAGGTATGCCACCGCCCAGGCTCTTCCCAATAAGGGGTGATATGCCCAGCCAGCCACCTGTTAGTGACAAAAAGGCCAGGATTATGAGTGGACCTGTCATAGAGTATGGTGACTCATGCAAATGGTGGGCCTGCTCCTTGGTACCTCGAAACTCGCCATGAAAGGTCATAAAAATAAGCCTAAACATATAGAAGGCAGTTATGCCTGCACCAAGCACGCCCATAAACCAGATAACCTTGCCGATTTGCGGAAAATAAGGGAAATTGAATGCCTTCCACAAGATCTCGTCTTTACTGAAAAAACCAGCAAACGGCGGTATCCCAGCGATGGCCAACGTAGCTATCAACATGGTTACATATGTAATCGGCATCTTTTTGGATAGACCGCCCATCTTTCTCATATCCTGTTCGCCACCCATAGCATGTATAACGGAGCCGGAACAAAGAAAGAGGCATGCCTTGAAAAAGGCATGGGTCATCAGGTGGAATATCCCGGCCCAATATGCAGTCACACCGACACCCATGAACATATAGCCAAGCTGGCTCACGGTCGAATAGGCCAGGACCTTTTTGATGTCATTTTGCATTATCCCGATAGTAGCCGCCATAAGCGCCGTAGTAGCAGCCACCAGCGCCACAACCAGAAGGGCGGTCGGCGCCAACGTATAAAGGATATTGGATCTCGCCACCATATAGACACCCGCCGTGACCATCGTAGCTGCATGTATCAAGGCCGAAACAGGTGTAGGGCCAGCCATTGCGTCAGGGAGCCAGACATAAAGTGGTATCTGTGCGGATTTTCCCGTAGCGCCGAGGAACATAAGAAGACATATGGCCACGACCACGGGATTATCAACAGCAAGTCTCCCACTCTCATAGAGGTGGAACGCTTTAGGAAAGACATCGAGATATGACAATGAACCGAAGGTGACAAACATCAAGAACATCCCAAGAATAAAACCAAAATCGCCTATCCTGTTCACAACAAAGGCCTTTTTGCCTGCATCGGCATTCTGATTCCCGCGATACCAGAAACCTATCAAGAGGTACGATGCAAGCCCTACCCCTTCCCAACCTACAAACATCACCACATAATTTGCACCAAGGA
The DNA here is from genome assembly GCF_049968175.1 of Dissulfurimicrobium sp. Taxonomy (NCBI): domain Bacteria; class Deltaproteobacteria; genus Dissulfurimicrobium; species Dissulfurimicrobium sp. The sequence goes on along the minus strand of NZ_JBMFRG010000015.1, from coordinate 26,176 downwards.
CCAGCATGGCCATGAAGAAGACGAACATATTGAGATAAGAAAAATATCGCCAATACGATTCATCTTCATGCATATACCCGATGCTGTAGATGTGGATCAAGAAACCAACCCCTGTCACGACCAATATCATCACGCAGGAGAGCTGATCGACCATGAAAGAAAGGTCTATATGAAAATCACCGACAGATATCCAGCTCCAGAGGGTCTGAATAAGCTGCCTATGTTCGGGGAGTCTTGAGAAGACATCATTAGCAACAAGTAGGGAAACGAGAAAGGCAAGACCTACACTTGCGCAGCCGACATAAGAGACAAACGTCTTGCCCAGCCTTTTGCCAAACAGACCGTTTAAAACAAAACCCAATAGTGGAAAAAACGGTATCAGACAGATATATCCTTCCATGCAAAACTCCCTGTGCAGGCGGGGTCTTACCCCTTTAAGATATTAAATTTAGTTAAATCCACCGTTCTCATATGACGAAACAGAGAAATAAGCAACGCAAGGCCTACCGCCACCTCTGCGGCCGCTACTGTGTATATAAACAAGACCATTACCTGGCCGGACAGATCAGCCCTGAACCTAGAAAACGCCACGAGCATCAGGTTGACGGCGTTCAGCATGAGTTCAACCGACATAAAGACTATCAAGGCGTTCCGTCTCGTCACGAACCCAATTATTCCCAACCCAAACAAAATTGATGACAAGATTATATAGTGATTCAATGTAACTGTTTCCATGCGGCTCTCACCTACAATTTCTTTTTGGCGATATATATTGCCCCTATCAAGGCAACCAGAAGAAGGACCGACGCTACCTCAAAATGGAGTAAAAAATTGTTGAAAAAAAGATAGCCAAATTGCCCCGGATTACCAAAGCCCTCGGGCAGGGTTTGTTCGCCAACAAGGTCATATATGCCCTTCAGCCCGAGCCCGATGAGTATCATTGTACAAAAACTCAATATAGCTCCAAGTATCCGATAAGAGACATTGTGTTGTCTCTCGCCGAACCTTTCTCCAGGTGTCATAAGGAGCATTATGACGAATACAACAAGCACTAATATCGCCCCTGCATAGATCGTCACCTGGAAAATGGCCACCAATGGGGCGTTCAGGTGGAGATAAAGACTCGCCAGTGCGATAAAGACCGTAAGGAGCCCCAAAGCACTCGGCAGAGGATCTCGCGACGTTATCATAAAAATACCAGCGCCAGTCGCCATGACTGCAAAAATCCAAAAATATAGATCCATATCACTCACCACATACCTTAATATTAATAAAACCAAGATCCCTGGCGGCCTAAATCAAGCACCTTATTTAGGAGCAGTCGACACATTTCTTGGAACGGCCTTCTTCTTGGGCTTATTCGGCGATGTCGCTGCATTGCCTTTGGATTCGACGCCTCCGGCTGCCTTCTTCACAGCAGCATCAGGGACGGTCGGACCCGCTGCCTTTGGTTCCGCCGCAACAGCTGGCTTACGCGGTGACTTAAGCGTGCCTGACTCCTTGGCGCGCCTATAATTTTCAAGGAGCCTTTCCTTGGTAAGCAGGCATTCATCTTTTGTATAACGTGCAAGCTCGTACCCTTGACCAAGCACTATGGCGTTTTTAGGACAGGCCTCTTCACAAAACCCGCAAAAGATGCACCGCAGGAGATCTATATTAAAAGATGCGGAATACGTCTTCCCTGCATAATGACTCTGCAGGTCCTCAGGAACCTTGGCGTTCACTACAGTTATGCACTTTGCAGGGCACGTCTTTGCACATATCCCACAGCCGATACACTTTTCTCTTCCCTCTTCATCCAGTAGGAGCATATGTTCCCCCCGAAATACAGGGGATATCTCCCTCCTGTCCTCCGGATATTGCCATGTCGTAGGGACCGTATGCGGCCCAGGTCTGAATGATGCCCTAAAGTTAAAAACAAAATGCCTCCACGTAAGCACCATACCCTTTAGTATCTCAAGGAGATAGACACGCTCGCCCCAGGTATATCTCTTTTCCACAACTGGTTTGGCCATAAGATCTGCTCCTATTTCTTTTATATGGTAAGTTGAATGGCCAACGCCGTTATAAAGAGGTTTATAAGGGCCAAAGGTATCAATGCCTTCCACCCAAGGCCCATGACCTGATCATACCTAAATCTCGGCACAGTCCATCTGACCCATACAAACAACCAAAGAAAAAATGAAACCTTCAGGAAAAAGACGACAAATGAGGCAATGCCATAAGATATAGGTCCCAATAAGGCGGCCATATTTATATAAGGCAGATGCCATGCGCCGAAATAGAACGTCACCATAAGAGCTGAGAGGGTACAGAGATTTACGTATTCGCCAAAGAGGTATAGTCCTAGCCGCATGGAACCATATTCAGTATGGTAGCCAGCGACGATCTCGCTTTCCGCCTCTGGCAGGTCAAAAGGTACACGATTTGCTTCAGCATAGGCTGTCACCATAAAAATGATAAAACCCAAAGGTTGTTTGAATATCCCCCAGTTGGGCAAAAATCCGAGGAACGTACCTTGCTGAGCAAGTGCTATCTCCCTCAAGCTGAAGGTTCCATATACGAAAGTTATCGCAAGAAGTGCAAGGCCCCATGGAACCTCATAAGAAATAAGCTGTGCCGTCGACCTAAGACCGCCGAGTATGGAATATTTGTTACTTGACGCCCAACCGCCCACTATTATTCCGTAAACAGCCATTGCCCCCAAAGCGGCCACATACAGAAAACCAACACTAATATCAGACACCTGCAGGATTATTTCTTTTCCTCCGATGACAATCTTGTCTCCGAAGGGCACTACGGCGTAAGCCGAAAAGGCTGGCAAAGCAAAGAGAACAGGGCCGAGATTAAACAGTATCTTCCTCGCGTTCTCCGGCACTATGTCTTCCTTGGTAAAGAGTTTTATACCGTCCGCAAGTGGCTGAAACAGCCCAAACGGCCCCGCCCGGTTAGGTCCGAGGCGGTCCTGGATCATTGACGCCCCTCTGCGCTCAACCCAGGTCATAACCACTGCGATAAGGAGTACCCAGACCCAGATGAACACAACCTTTATCAAAGCTATCAACCAATCATCCATTGACAGATCTCCTCCCCCTTATCGATCCAACTCGCCTGCAATGACATTTAAACTACTTAGACAGGCTATAAGGTCAGCGATCATCTCGCCCTTAACCATCTCAGGGAACGCCTGATAGACCATATAGCAAGGCGGTCTGATCTTTATACGGTAAGGCTTATCAGAACCATCGCTTTTTATAAAGAAACCAAGCTCGCCGTTCGGCGATTCGATCGCCCTGTACACCTCACCTTCAGGGGGCTTTATAACCTTAGGCACCTTTGCCATAAGTGGGGCGTCAGGCGGGAGCTCTTTATACATCTTGTATGCCTGGTCAATAATCTTTATGGACTCTTCCATCTCCCTCATGCGCACCATATAGCGGTCAAAGACATCCCCATGCCTTCCTACTGGGATCTCAAAGGCGAACTTATCATACATATAATAAGGTTCGTCTTTTCTAAGGTCCCTTTTTACCCCGCAGGCCCTTAGACAAGGCCCTGTAAACCCCCAATTCAGGGCGTCCTCCGGAGAAAAGGCGGTAACCCCTATAGTTCTGTCCATCCAGATGCGGTTATGGGTAAGGAGCTTATCGGTTTCGTCTATCGCCTTTAAAAGATTAGGCCTCAACTCCTTCCATCTCTGTTCAAAGTCGTCAGGCAGATCCGCCTCGACCCCTCCTATACGACCGAATGTATTGGTAAGCCTAGCACCGTTATACCACTCAAATATTTCATATATCTCTTCGCGCTGGATAATCAGGTAAAAAAACGGCGTGAATGCACCGAGGTCAACGCCAAGGATGCCGACACAAACCTGGTGATCGGCTATCCTTGCAAGCTCCATCATTATAATGCGGATCAATTGGGCCTTTTCTGGTATCTCAATGCCAAGCAACTTCTCCACTGCTATCTCATATGCAACGTTATTACAAATGGCGGAACAGTAATTCAATCTATCAGTAAGTGGGATGAATTGATGATACGTAAGCGACTCGCCCATCTTTTCCACGCCGCGATGCAAATAGCCTATCTCAGGATCTGCCTTTATGACGGTCTCCCCGTCGGTCCAGGCTACAACCCTCAAAGTGCCGTGCATGGCCGGATGAGACGGCCCAATATTTATTTTGACATAATCACCAGTAGAATGGCCTGACAGAGAAGAATCTTGAAACACCTTTACCCTCCGTTTTTAAAAACACCAGCCTACGAACAAACCTTAACAAACCCAACCGCCCTTCTTCCTTTGAAGGAATTCAGGATTTATTCGTAAATTAGGCACCTTTCCTCCCCCATCCCCTCAAGCGGATAATCTTTTCTAAGGGGGTGGGCCGGAAACTCATCCCACATCAGGAGTCTTCTAAGGTCAGGATGCCCCTTAAAGCGTATACCATACATATCAAACACCTCCCGCTCCGGCCATGTGGCCGCCTTCCATATGGAGGTTACACTATCGATCACTGGATCATCTTCAGCTATCCGCGCCTTAACCCGCAGACGCCTGTTTGTCTTTAATGACAACAGAAGGTAGATCACATCAAAACGTGGCGGCGAAGGCATGTCATTCTCAGAAGGCGTCTCTGGGCCCTCATCGCCTGGTTTTTTAGAGGCGGTCTTTTTCTTATAAATCTCAGAATTATCCACACCAAAGAGGTCGCTCAAAAAATCGAAACCAAGTCCAGGGTCATCCTTAAGGCGGCGGAGGGCGTCTATTATGTGTGACTTTGGTACCTCCACGCTCAAATCCCCACGAAATTCATCGATGGCCACAGCTAATGGCCCAAGACACCCCCTGATCATGTCTTTAAGCTCCATTGTCGACCCCCAGCTTCAATTGATCAAACTGCTTCCTGAGAGGATGGTCCTTTTCGATCTTTTCCATAACCTTAATAAGGGCGTACAAAAGACCTTCGGGTCTGGGTGGGCAGCCTGGCACATAGACGTCAACCGGGATGACCTTATCTATGCCTTGGAGCGTGGAATAGGTCCTGAAGACGCCTCCGCTGCATGCACAAGCCCCCATTGCTATCACCCACTTCGGTTCAGCCATCTGGTCATATATCCTTTTTAATATCGGGACCATCTTTTTAGTGATCGTCCCTGCCTCTATAAGGACATCCGCCTGGCGGGGTGAAAAACTTGGACGTTCTGCACCGAATCTTGCCATATCATAACCTGAGGCTAGCGCGCACATCATCTCAATACCGCAACAGGCGGTGCCGTAAGGAAGCGGCCACGGCGACCTCTTGCGACCCCAATTAATCAGATCTTCAAGCTTGGTAAGTATCCACCCAGAACCGCTGTATGCCTGTAGCCCCATTGGATTCTCCCTCTTATTCCCATTCCACCGCACGTTTCTTTATGGCATAAAAAAGACCCGCCAACAAAACTGCGACAAATATGAAGACCTCAAAAAAAACACCCCAGCCATATTGAGCCAGGGCGCGATATCTAACGGCCAAGGGATATATAAGGACTGTCTCTAGATCAAATACGAGAAACAGCACTGCCACTAGATAATATTTGACATCATAACGCTTGATTGCCGGATCGAGAAGCGGGACGCCGCATTCATATGTGCTTCTTTTATTTGGAGTTGGACGCAACGGACCAAGCGCTGCAGAGATGGCAAGCATCGCCGCGATGGCCAATAAAGACATACCCAGATACATGACTATGGTCTCAAACCCACTCATCATGCCACCCCCTTTGTTGCAACAAAAGACCGCAATCATGAATTGCTGTTCATGATTGCACCCAAATTCACCAGATATGCTATTTCAATGGATCATAGATTTAGATTCTTTTATTTCTTTCTGTATAAAATGTCAAGCAAGAAAAAACGATCCAAATCATCCTTACGATTGCACCAAAAATCACATATATCAATATAACACTCTCGCCAAGATGTCAAGGCAAAAATGAACTGTCACTCATTTTTATAATGAGGATATGCACAGGACTTATTTTTAAGAGGCGATAACTAGGAGTAAAGGCGATAAAGGGACCTGCCCAAGACAGTCAAAGGCGCGACCTAATCCCTGTCTGACAGGTCTCTGTGCATGTATCCAGAAACCGCCTTACTTATAGAAGCGAACACCATTTGGAATGTTTCTTCAAAAGAAGAGGGGCCTACACGTCCACATTCAATAAATTTGACCATGATCTCCTTTGAGGCTTTTAATATCAATTCCGCCTCTCGAGACCTCGAATCATCGACGGCCGTGCGTTTATTTAAAGGATCGATCATAGTGGCGACAGCTCAAAGTGGTATGCAAGGACTAAAAAATGAATTCAATTATAACGCCCCTGCCGCACAAGAAGGCCAATAATCATACGACAGAGGCGTGTTTCTTGGGGAAAACCCCTTCAGGGCCATCCCTAATGCCTGAATTGTGGAGCTGAGCGGGATCGAACCGCTGACCTCTTGAATGCCATTCAAGCGCTCTCCCAGCTGAGCTACAGCCCCTTGAACAAAAAAGCTAATAACACACCGGATTTTGCACGTCAAGGAGGGATGGTATACGAAGTCTATTGACTTTGAAATTTCCGGCATGATATGAAGAATAAAAGGATAAACTGCGGATGGCTGCGATACCAAACGATATCCCCTTGAGGGACCGTCTTATCTTTGCCCTAGATGTCGACACGCCGGAAGAGGCAAGGTCATGGGTAAAACTCGTTGAAGGGCAGGTCGGATTTTACAAAATAGGCCTGGAACTTTTCCTTGCCGGCGGATTTGACATGGTGGAATGGATAGCAGCCAGGGGTCACAAGATATTTCTGGATCTAAAATTTTTCGATGTCCCGCGAACGGTTGCGCGGGCCGTAAGACAGCTTCAGGGCAGAGGCATAGAATTTACGACTGTACACGGCGATTCCTCGATAGTAAAAGCGGCGGTGGATGCGGCAGCCTGTGCCAGGGAAGGGCCCAAGGTCCTTGCCGTCACGGTGCTGACGAGCCTCTCAGACGAAGACATGCTGGAATTCGGTTTTAAAGGGGCGCTCGATGAGCTAGTCTATAAACGTGCAAAATCCGCCTTATCGCTCGGCTGCGACGGCGTCGTGGCATCAGGCCTTGAAGCCGCTATGCTAAGAAAACGGCTTGGGTGGAATTTCCTCATCGTGACCCCTGGGATAAGGCCTGAAAATTCTACGAGAGACGATCAGAGACGCGTCGTCACTGCAAAATACGCCATGGCAAACGGGGCGGACCACATAGTCATCGGAAGGCCGATCAGGGATGCAAAAGACCCTGAAAAGACGGTCCTGATGATGCAAGACGACATACAGAAGGGACTTGCAAGCAGGGTGCAACGCCTAATAAAACAAAACCTTGCGGGCACTGAGACAGAAAGGCAAGAGAGGGACCATGCTTGAGAAACTGTTTTCTCCACAGGCCATCGCCCTTATAGGCGCATCGGCTCACCCAGGCAAACTGGGCCATGAGATACTTAAAAATCTCGTAGCAAGCGGTTTCAAAGGCCCCATCTATCCAATCAACCCTAAAGCCGAGTCAGTCCTCGGCATCGAAAGCCACCCCGACATCAGGGCCGTCAAAGAGCCGATAGACCTTGCGATAATAGCCATACCAGCAGATTTTGTGCTCGACGCCCTCAGGGCCTGCGGCGAATGCAGGGTCGGCGCGGCGGTCGTAATATCGGCAGGCTTCAGAGAGACAGGCCATGAAGGGCTCCTTCGGGAGATTGAAATGGCAAATATCGCAAAAGAACACCATATGATGATCCTTGGTCCAAACTGTCTCGGCGTCATAGACACCATAACGCCCATGAACGCATCCTTCGCTGCATCCATGCCCCTTAAGGGAGAGGCGGCATTCATGTCCCAGTCGGGCGCCCTATGCACGTCAATAATAGACATATCTCTTTCCGCAGGTCTTGGATTTTCGAGGTTTGTTAGCCTGGGGAACAAGGCGCACCTTAATGAACTGGATTTTATGGAGGCATGGATAGATGACCCCCATGTCAAGATAGTGATGGGATATCTCGAAGGCATCACCGACGGGGCAAGGTTTATGGAGCTAAGCCGGCGCCTTACGAAAAAAAAACCATTTGTCGCTATAAAATCGGGGTCGACTGGCGCTGGATCGCGTGCGGTAAGCTCACACACAGGGACTCTTGCAGGGAGCGAAAAGGCCTATGAGGCGGCATTCAGGCAATCGGGCATCATCAGGGCCGAGTCTATCACAGACCTCTTTGACTTTTCCGCCTCCCTGGTTATACAGCCGCTACCCTCAGGGGATCGGATAGCCGTAGTGACCAATGCCGGCGGTCCTGGAATAATGGCAGCGGATGCCATCGAACGTGCAGGCCTAAGACTCGCTCGCCTGAGCAGAGATGTGATGGACGCCCTCTCCATGGCACTCCCGCCCGCGGCAAGCGTCTTGAACCCGGTTGACGTCCTTGGGGATGCCTTGGCTGAACGCTACAGAACAGCACTCGAACTAGTTACAAAAGACCCTGGAGTCGATGCACTGATCGTCATATTGACCCCTCAGATTATGACCCAGGCCGATGAAACGGCAAGGGTGGTGGTCGAGATGGCAAAGGTCGCAAAAAAAACCGTCATAGCCTGTTTCATCGGGGACAAAAACCTTAAAACTGCCCAAAAGATCCTTGAGGAAGGCAATATCCCAAACTTCATCACGCCTGAAAGGGCCGTAGCTGTCTTGAAGGTAATGTGGGACCAAAAGAGATGGAAAGACACACCTATTCACATCCCGAAACAGGCAACCCTTGACCGCGACAGGATACGCGCTGTTATAGAAAAGGCAAAAAATGAAGGCAGGGCCGAACTGGGCGAGGCTGAGGGAAGGGAGATCGTCTCAGCATGCGGACTTCAAATACCTACATCCAGGCTCTGCAAAAATCCGCAGGAGGCTGTAGAATCCGCTGAAGAGATAGGCTATCCGGTGGTCATGAAGATAGCCTCCCCCGACATACTCCATAAGACAGATATTGGCGGCGTGCGTCTTGATATAAAAGACGCCAGGGAGGTGCGCGATGCATTTGACCTTATCACGCTCCGGGCCCAGCGTTATATGCCTGACGCCGAAATATGGGGATGCCTCGTCCAGAAACAGATAAAAGGAGATGCCGAGGTCATAATCGGCATGAACCGAGATCCGCAGTTCGGACCCCTTGTGATGTTCGGACTCGGGGGTATATATGTTGAGATTCTAAAGGACATCTCATTTCGTATAGCCCCATTCTCAAAAGAAGAGGCCCTTGAGATGATCTCTGAGATACGTTCGGCAGGGCTCCTTTACGGCGCCCGCGGGACAAGACGTCTCGATATCGACGCGATAGCCGAAACACTCCTCAAGGTCTCGGGGCTCGTGACGGAGTTCCCCGAGATAGTCGAGATGGATATAAATCCGCTCGTAGTCTTCGAAGAAGGATGGGGCGTGATGGGGCTAGACGTAAGGTTCGTATTGAAGAACTGACAAGGCTGGAGGATGTCATGACAAAAAGCATATATGTAACCTCTACCCAGAACTTTTCCGGTAAAAGCGCCTTATGCGCCGGACTTATCAACAGATTTCAAAAAAAGGGGCTGAAAACCGGCTATATGAAGCCTCTCAGCACCAATCCCAAGATTGTGGATGGAAAGGCCATAGACGAAGACGCCGCCTTTATAAAAACAACTTTCAAGCTTGCTGACCCAATTGAGGCCATGTCCCCTACCATATTGAACAACCGCGTAATCGAAGATGTCCTTAAGGGTATGACGATTGACTTCCCTGCAGCCGTAAACGCCGCCTTTAATATTATAGCCGACGGAAAAGACATAGTTATACTTGAAGGCGGGGCCAGCCTCAGGGAAGGATGGTTCGTAAACCTGGCCCCGGTACAGACAGGACCCTCGCTCAGTGCAAGGTCCCTGGTGGTAGTGCCGTTTGAAACAGAGATGCAGGTGCTGGATGACCTGATAACGGCGCAGATCCGCCTTGGAGATTCCATGGTTGGCGCCGTAATCAATCGGGTCAACGTCTCAAAGATCGAGACTGTCCATGGACTCATAAGGCCCTATCTTGAAAAAAGAGGTATAGCCGTGCTCGGTGTGCTGCCTAAAGAGAAACTTTTGACGGCTGCAAGCGTAGAAGAATTTCTTGAAGGACTTGGAGGTGATGTACTCTGTGCAAAAAAAAGGCTAGACGAACTGGTTGAGAATATAATGATAGGAGCGATGAGCTTTGAAAGCGCCCTTCGGTTTTTCCGCAGAAAACGGAACAAGGCGGTAATAACCGGTGGAGACAGGCCGGATATACAGCTTGCAGCGCTTGAAACCTCCACGAAATGCCTCATACTTACTGGTGGACTTCGTCCAAGTCCGATGATCATAGGAAAGGCCGAAGAGGCTGGGGTGCCTGTTATACTTACAAATCTGGACACCATGGGGGCAATAGAGGTCATTGAAAACTTCTTCGGAAAAAGCCATTTTCATCAACCCAAAAAGCTTTCGCACTTGGACGGCCTTCTTAAAGAACGCATGGATTTCATGCGACTGGATTCCCTGCTAGGTATAAAATGACATGAAACGTACTAAACTTTATACTTCAAGCACAACCTTCTTTATCTCCATCTTCTGCTGGATGGCCAGCATACAAAACGCATTTGCCCTACGGTCGTTTGTCTTGACGCCCGACAGCACCATCTATGGGACGACAAGATGGGTCAAGATAAACAAAGGAGACACGCTGCTCGACATCGCGAGGGAGTTCGACCTGGGTTACAATCAGATTACATCGGCAAACCCGGGGATAGACCCATGGATACCGCCAAAAGACAGGCTAGTACTGATCCCATGGGCATTCGTCCTGCCGCAGGATAGGATAAGCTCAGGCATAGTAGTGAACCTGGCTGAGATGCGCCTTTACTACTTCTTCTCGAACGGCGGCCACGATTACTTTATTACCGCCCCGGTGGGCATAGGACAGGAAGGATTCCTTACAGAACTCGGCGTTTATACAATAAAGAGCAAGACCCCGAACCCCACATGGGTCGTGCCCGCCTCCATCAGGGCCATGGAACCCAACCTCCCGCCTGAGGTCCCACCTGGGCCTGACAACCCGCTTGGCGACTATATCTTCCGCCTCTCCCGTCTGGAATACGGGATACACGGGACAAATAAGCCTTTCGGGGTGGGCAGGCGTGTAAGTCATGGATGTATCCGCATGTATCCTGAAGACATAGCCGCCCTCTACCCGATTGTGCCGCAAGGAACGATGGTGAGGGTCACCTATGAACCCATCAAAGTAGGCTGGGGGAATGGCAAATGTTGGGTGCAGGTCTTCGATGACTTTGACAACAAAATAGCAGACCCGTTAAAAGAGGCCATGAAAAGGCTTCTGCAGTGTGAAACAGCCATGGGTCCGCTTGAAATAGACTTCGCGGCCCTCGATAAGGCCTTGAAAGAAAAAAGTGGTGTACCCATGGCTGTCGCCAGTCCAAAAAATGGACAGTAACCCTCAAATGACTACTTCTTGAGGGACTTCTCGAAGATGCGCTCGGTCTTCTTTGCCACCGCCTCTGCGCGTTCCGCCGCATCGGTTGCCTTGTTGGCAGCCGCATCAGCCCTCTTCGCAGCCTCTTCGGCGCTGGATGCAGCGCTTTCAAGACGAGCCCCCATCGCCTCGAGCTGTTTATCTATCGCCTCAGCCCTGGCTGCGGCGGCCTTCGCTTCCTCGGCGGACTGCTTTGAGCTCTCCAAAAGGGCCTTGTCTTCCTTATTTAGGGAAGCCGCACAACCACCAAGCCCGGCAAGGTATGGCAGGGCAACCAAGACAAACATCCCTGACAACATCCGATTCATCGCATTCTTCTTCTGCATTTCAGTTTCCTCCTTTTCTATCTCAATAGTTATATGATATTAGAAAAATTTTTTAAAAGTCAAGCGATGCGCCTTTTTTTTATCTTCACGCTCATAAACATCTTTGTGCCAAGATATGCGTTTGCCTCAACCTGTCTAGTAATAGACAAGGCGCGGAAGACGTTGACCGTCCTGAAAGACAAAAGACCTGCGGTAAAGGTGCATGTGTCTCTTGGCATAGACCCTGATTCCGACAAATACAAGGTTAACGACGCCGCCACGCCGGAAGGCCTCTACTTCATCACATACAAAAAACCAAAAAGCCGCTTCCATCGTTTCCTGGGCATATCATATCCAAATCTTATCAACGCTATAAGGGCATTGATGGGAGGGGTCATCTCCCCTGAGGAATACAAAAAAATATACACGGCGATCAAAAAATCAGAGGCTGTCCCCTGCGATACCGGACTTGGCTGCGGGATCGGTATTCACGGCGGCGGTATCTATAGATTGTTTGACGGCGTACCGGAGGCTGATTGGACAGAAGGATGTGTTGCATTAAATGACAAAGATATAGACCAGATCTTCCCATTGGTCAGACCGAACGACACGGTCATAATCCTCAACAGCCGCCGTAACCTCTATGGCGTTATACGCCCATTCGCCTCCATAATTGAGACGGATAAAAGCGGATTTCCTGTATGCCCGGACGGTGTATGTACATTCGAGACAGGCCTTAAGACATCCATGGGGCGGATGTTGATAGAAATCAAAGAGGGCAGGGACGGCAACCGCTCGCTCAAGGTCATGGTTTTCGACGAAAACGGCAAGGGGCCCGAAAATGAGCCCATTTTGGTCCTGACCGACCAGAACGCAGACGGACGGATCGGCCCAGGCGACACCGCAACAGGCCCCCTTGCACAAGGCAAAGACCCTCAGGCCATATATGACCTTATAAGGAAGGTGGTCATTGATGCCCTTCATAAAGGGGATATCATAAGGCATTATTGACGAGATGGACGAACAAAAATGGAATAAAAAAATTAAGAGAAAGGGGACTAAAAAGTTAAAAAATGAAGACTCAGATCCAATACGCCCGCGAAGGGGTCATCACAAAAGAAATAAAAGCCGTTTCGAATGACGAGGGGATGGACGCCAAGGACGTGAGAAGCCGCGTGGCCTCAGGTGCAATTGTGATATTGAACAGCCGTACAAGGGACCAACGTGTGGTCGGGATAGGCAAGGGCCTGAGGACCAAGATAAACGCCTCCATCGGGACGTCTTCCGACATCGTTGACATCGAGATGGAGGTAAAAAAGGCAAGGGCGGCAGAGGAAGAGGGTGCGGACACCTTGATGGATTTATCAACAGGCGGGGACTTGGACGAGATACGAAAAAAGATCATCGATGCAACCACCCTCCCAGTGGGGAGCGTCCCACTCTATCAGGCCTTTTGCGAGGCCTCAAGGAGACGCAAAAATCCAAACAGGCTTGACCCGGAGGAGCTCTTCGACCTTATCTATCGAAAGACAGCTTGCCGACGGCATCTCGTTTATGGCCATTCACTGCGGCATAAACCGCTTTTCCATAGAACGCCTCAGAAGACAGGGTTACCGCTACGGCGGCCTTGTGTCGAAAGGCGGGACGTTTATGGTCTCATGGATGGAACATAACAACAAGGAAAATCCATTATATGAACAGTTTGACCGCGTGGTTAAACTCATGAAACGCTACGATGCGGTCCTCTCACTTGGAAACGGAATGCGGGCGGGCGCTATCCACGACAGCCATGACCGCGCCCAGATGGCAGAGATGATCATAAACTGCGAACTTGCTGAAATAGCGAGAGAAATGGGATGCCAGGTGATGATCGAAGGGCCCGGACACGTCCCGCTCGATGAGATAGAGGCAAATATTCTTCTAGAAAAGCGTATGAGCGATGGCGCGCCTTATTATGTGCTTGGGCCGCTTCCAGCGGACAGCGGTGCTGGCTACGACCACATAACCGCCGCGATAGGTGCTGCAAGCTCGGCAAGATACGGTGCAGACCTCATCTGCTACATCACGCCTGCCGAACACCTGGCCCTCCCGAACGAAGACGACGTCCGAGAGGGTGTGCGCGCAACCCGCCTTGCGGCCCATATAGGAGATTTGGCCAAATATCCGGGGAGACGCGACCTTGAAAAAAGAGTGGCCATCTTAAGACGCGACACCAGATGGGACGAGCAGATGGATCTCCTCATGTTCCCTCAAAGGGCAAAAGAGATAAGGGACAGCCGCTCTCCGAGGAATAAGAAGACGTGTACCATGTGCGGGGATTTTTGCGCGATGGAGCGCGGAAGCCTCTTGTTTAAAAAAGACATCAAGGGAGACAAATCTATTTAAATACTTTTAAACAAGTACATTCTAAGACTAAGAAAGGTTATTTCTCTTAAACCATGTCTCCAGAAATGAAACTGCCTCGTCTGTGGAACCCACAATGCCCTCAAGCCTAGCCTCCTCAACGGCATCCAGTGCCCTGCCGATCAACGGCCCTGGCCTGAGATCGAAATGGGCAATGACGTCATGGCCAGTAAGAAGACGTTTTTTTTGTCTCAGCTGGGCCAGGCGCCCGACATAAAATTCATGAACCCTCTCCCAGAGTATGGAGAGCTCAAAATCAAGTTCCGGCGGCTTCAGCGGCCCACAACCTGCGATGCTATCCGCCATTGCAAGTAAAAAGAGCGCCGGGTAATCGGCCTCTATCTCCATGACAAGGCGCCTCATGGCCCGAAGGGATGGCCCACCCCTCCTCAAGTCGCCCAAGAGATGGAATGGCCTCATGTGAAGACCAACAAGGCGTACCGCAAAATCGGTGTCGCGCCTCGGCCATTTGAGACGCCGCCCTATCCCCATTATCAATGCAGCCCCTGTCTCATCATGATGATAAAATGTGACCCTGCCATTTTTTTTGCCCCTGCACACAGGCTTTCCAACGTCATGGAAAAGGGCGGCCCACTTGAGGCACACTACCTTTTCCTGATTTTGAACCACCCAATCGGTCAAGGCGCTGCAAGACGTGAATTTGACACACGGGTCCATAATGAGCTCCTCGACCGCCCTTAATGTCTCGAGACTATGGCCCAAGACATCAAGGTGGTGAAAACCGGGCTGGTCAACACCCTCCATCGCCTTGAGCTCCGGGAAGAGCAAAAACAACAGACCGCCTTGTGCCATTTCAGCAAAAACGCCGGCCGCCCTGCCTGTGGTCATGATAAGCCTGAGTTCATAGCTGATCCGTTCAGAGGAAACAGACAAAAGTCCATCCCTCGCCTGATCTATCCACTTCACCGTATCAGATTCCAGCTCAAAACCCAATTGGGCCTGGAAACGATAGGCCCTGAGCACTCGCAATGGATCATCTTGGAGGTTTTTAAGGGATATCGCCTTTATTCTACCATTCTCAAGGTCGTAAAGACCGCCGGTCGGGTCGATGATCAGAGAAGTATCCAGCCTTGCCGAGGGTTGGGCTACGCTGTCCAAGAGACAAAGGACCTTGTCAAGCGATACAGCCATGGCATTTATAGTAAAATCCCTCTCTTTCAGGTCTTCACAAATGGTGGCGGCGCCATGTCTAAACTGACTGAAATCAAGGACAAGGCCCGAAAACACCACCCTCGCAACCCCCTCTTCCGCATCAAGGGGCACAAATGCCCCGCCTGTAAACCCTGCAAAGCTAGATGCCGTTTTAAGGGCGTCCCTCGGAACTACAAGATCGATATCGGCGCATCTGCGGCCTAACAGCCAATCCCTTACGGGACCGCCTGCAACATAGACCTCATAGGTCTGCGATACGGCTCGGAGTTCATCCAATATCAATGACATATCAGGTATGATTTCATTCATATAAACACCCATGGATCAAAGACATATCAGGTCTAGGTCTCTATGCGACCAACCTTGTTAGTAATGATAAATATTCTTGCTACGGACATCCTTTACATGAACCAGGCTAAGACCATCCATGGCCTCTTGCGACATGTCAATCCCTACAGGACCCTGCAGGATATGGAATGGATATCTACATACATGGATAATCAAACAAACAACCTGCCGCAAAAAATCTTCATAAAGTTGTCATTATCGCATCGTGAAGTCGAGCCCTAAACCGCCTCATCTCCTCTTGTTTCGCCTCGGCATGGTGCGGAAACGTCCTGTTTGAAAGGAAGACAACAATAACCCCTTGGTCGAGATCCATCCAGAAGGACGTACCTGTAAATCCCAGGTGCCCAACGCTATTTTTTGAAAAAAAACGACCTGACGTAGAACCATAAACGGAGGGCGTATCGAAACCAAGACCCCAGGTGCCACAACATGGGGTAAAGGCCTTGCGGACAAGCCCACTCGTAAATCCAGGGACGATCGACTCTCCCTTATAGAGTGAGAGCAGTCTAGAAAGCATGGCCTTGATACAGGATGCAGTCCCGAAAAGACCAGCATGGCCAGCAATTCCGCCCAGCGCCCATGCGTTCTGATCATTTACCTCGCCCCAGAGCACCCTTTTCCTCAGACCGCAAAAACCGGCAGATGGGGCGAAATCATGTAGAGGCATTAAGTCCTCACCGGAAAACCAGAGCTGCCTTGCATCAAATGGCATAAAGACCAGGCGGTGGACCGCCTCGTTTAGCGGCATAGCCATTATGTCTTCCACTATAAAACCCAAAAGCATAAATCCAAGATCACTGTAGATTGGCCTCTTGACGCACTCTAAGGGTTCGCTAAGGATCATATCCAGCAACGCACCTCTTCTCTCTTCAAGAGGCAGGGTTACCAGGCGGTTATAGTACGGCCTGTGAGCAGGAAGCCCGGACGAGTGGGAAAGCAGCATGGATACCGTGATCGACCTTTTATCATCCGGGACTGACGGCAACAGATCATCAAGACTGGAATCGAGTCTCATCCTCCCTTCTGTCACCAGGGCAAGTACGGCCAAGGCTGTAGCCAAGGGCTTAGTAAGAGAGGCAAGGTCATAAACGGTATCTACTGTCACTCTTGCAACCCATGGCGCATATGCGAGCCTCCCAAATGCCAAATCCAGATCAAGTCCTCCGTAACGTATGGAAAGGGTGCAGCCAGGGAAGAGACCGTCTTCAATAGCCTCTTCTATAAAGGCTCCTGCAAGACCGATAGATTTGTGCGGTTTCATGATATTCATGCTTGATTAACCTGCATCAAGGGCTTATTTTTATAATTTATGAAGATACTTGTCTATCCACATGAGATTCTAAGGCAAAAAGCCCTTCCTGTTAAGTCGATAGACGGCGATATCGTCTCAATCATAGACGAGATGTTCAAGACCATGTACGAGGCCAAGGGTATCGGCCTTGCCGCCAATCAGGTCGGGATCTTGAAAGAGCTCATCGTTATCGACATAACCCAGCCGGAACAACCCAAGAAACCTATTGTGTTGATAAACCCGATAATAATAGAGGCTGACGGAGAGGCTACAGATGTCGAGGGATGTTTAAGCCTCCCGGATTATTCTGAAAAGGTGAAGCGGGCGGAAAGGATACTCGTCACAGGATATGACAGGGATGAAAAGGAAATAAGGCTCGAGGCTGACGGTCTGCTGGCCAGGTGTATTCAACACGAAATCGACCACCTTAATGGTGTCTGTTTCATTGATCGTTTGAGCCCTTTAAAAAGGGCCCTGTTCCGCAAAAAGTGGTCTAAAACAAGGCCCAAGGAATAAGGCAATGGACAGAGACAAGATATTTCGAATCGTCTTTATGGGCACCCCTGACTTTGCCTTGCCGTCATTAAGGGCGCTTTTGGATAGCAAAGATGAGGTAACGGCGGTAGTGACCCAGCCTGACAGGCCCAGGGGAAGAGGCAAAAGACCTCTTCCCAGCCCTGTAAAGGAGGAGGCATTGCTCTCCGAGATCCCGGTGATCCAGCCCGAAAAGGCGGATGATCCGAGATTTATCAAGGCCCTCAGAGACCTCTCACCCGATCTGTTGGTTACTGCGGCATTCGGCCAGATACTACCAAAACAGGTCCTTGACATCCCGAGCATCATGTCAATCAATGTCCATGGCTCGCTCTTGCCTAAATTTCGAGGGGCGGCGCCAATCCAATGGGCCATTTTAAAGGGCGAGAAGGAAACCGGCGTCACCATTATGCAGATGGACATAGGAATGGACACCGGCCCCATTCTCTTAACCGAAGCAGTAACAATCGAGGAGGACGAGACCTACGGCAGACTCTACAGGCGCCTTGCAGAACTTGGCGCCAGGCTCCTCCTCAAGGCTATTCGAGGCCTCAAGGAAGGGGCGATTACACCTTTCCCCCAGCCGAAAAGTGAGATAAGCTATGCGCCGCCTTTAGGGTCGGGGATAGCATGGATCGACTGGGCCAAACCCGCCGAAGAGCTCCATTGCCTGATCAGGGCCCTTGATCCGCGGCCTGGGGCATATACCATCTTCAGAGGGAAAAGACTCAAACTTTTCAGCCCCATAATAATAAAAAGGCATACGACTGTCACGCCAGGAACGGTGCTTGAGTCCGGCGAAAACGGCCTGTTGATCGCCACCGGCAGGGATTCGCTCCTTGTACAGGAACTCTTTTTGGCTGGCAAAAGACGTCTCGGCGCCAAAGAATTCCTGAAGGGGACAAAAATTACAGATGGGATCGTCCTTGGATCTTGACAGGACACATCTTAAAAAGACAGCTGGACCGCCTCTTCCGTCCGTAAGGATGCTTGCAGCAAGGTTCCTGCTAAGGTGGGAAAATTTTTATAAAAATCGCCCACCATTAAACGAACTGGCCGAAGAGACCCTGAAACACCATGAGCCGCTAGACCCAAGGGACAGGGCACTCTTTTACGAACTCATATTTGGAACGGTAAGAAACCTTATTTTGCTTGACTGGATCATAGATTCAAGAGTAAACAACGGCTGCATCCTCTCCCCTTTAACAAGGTCACATCTTCGCATAGGGGCATATCAAATACTTTTTTTAGATAAAATCCCCGACTTTGCAGTGGTAAACGAGGCGGTAGAGGCCATCAAGGCCACAAAAGACAACAGGGCTGCAGGGCTGGTAAACGCCGTCTTAAGGCGTTTGACAAAGGCAAGGAATGGCGGCGACATGACCGTTTACAACGCTGGAGGTCTTGATCCGATCAAAAGGCTGTCCTTGGAGACGTCCCATCCCATGTGGATGCTGAATAGATGGATCAGAAGATACGGCCTTGATAAGACAAAGATACGATGCCTCTGGAACAATCAAAGGGCCCCCTTGACACTCAGGGTCAACCGGCGCCGGGCCCGACGAGGCGAGGTCATTTCCCTTATGAGCAAAGCCGGGCTTGAGGCGAGACCTGGCAGATATTGCCCTGACGCATTGGTGGTACATGGCTTCAGTGGTGCACCCACCACACTCCCGGGCTGGAATGACGGCCTCTTTTTAGTACAGGACGAGGCAGCCCAGCTCGTCACTCTGCTTCTTGATCCGACGCCTAATGAAAGGATCCTTGATCTCTGCGCTGGCGCGGGCGGAAAGACTATTCACATAGCTGACATCATATCAGACGTCGGGCTGATCCATGCATTTGATCCAAATAAAAAAAGGCTTGCAAGACTTGTTGAAGTCAGGGATCGGCTGGAATTAAAGTCCATCGAGATAGTCCAGACAAAACAAGGGCTTTTAAAAAACTATGACCGCATTCTCATCGACGCCCCATGTTCTGGCTTTGGGGTTATAAGGCGCCGCCCCGACATAAAATGGAACCGGACCGAGGCCTTGATCCAGATCCTTTCGAGAACGCAGCTTGAACTACTCAAAGAGGCCTCGGAGCGGGTCAGGCCTGGAGGAAGGCTGGTCTATGCCGTCTGCACCACTGAACCTGACGAAACGACTGGTGTGATTGAGGCGTTTTTGAAAACAAGACCTGATTTTAGACTCATAACATGTCGTAACTGCCTGCCAGACCGGGCAAAAATGCTGGCAGATAAAGCCGGTTTTTTAGAAATCAAGCCCAAAGAGGATGGACCTGATCTATTCTTCGCCGCTGTGCTTGAAGCGCCTTGTTAAGCCCAGGCCCTTTCCATGGCCTGCATAAAACCCTTCCGTGAGCGCTCAATCACCCTGTCATCAACACAAAAGGCCAAACGAAAATGGCCAGGGCATCCAAAACCCGAACCAGGTACGGCCAAAATGAGCTCGTTTTTCAAGAGATCAACAAATCTTAAATCGTCTTCAATGGGTGAACGAGGAAAGAAATAAAACGCCCCTTTCGGCATAATATACTCGTAACCTGCCTCGGTAAGTATACTGGCCATAAGATCCCTGCGCCTTTCATATATCCCGACATCCACCGTATCTTCCAGACACATGGCTACGGCCCGCTGCATCAATGCCGGGGCATTTACAAAACCCAATATACGGTTTGCCAGGATCAAGGCCCCCAAGACAACCTCTCGCCCTGGCATTTGAGGATGGACTAGGACATAGCCGATCCTTTCTCCTGGTATGGAGAGGTCTTTAGAAAAAGACGTGACTGCAAGACCTGCCTCGTAATATTTAAGGATGGGCGGTGCAATAACGCCGTCAAAGGTCAATCTCCGGTATGGTTCATCCGAGATGAGAAATATGGTCCTGTCAAAAGAGGCGCCTGCATCCTTTAAAAGCCCGGCCAAGGCCGCTATCTCACCCTCGCCGTAGACCGCACCTGTCGGATTGTTGGGGGAATTTATCAGCACGGCCCTGGTTTTTGGACCGATAGCCTTCTCAATGGCCGAAATATCAAGGGAAAAATCCCTTTTTGTATCCACTGGCACGAGCGTGCCACCATGATTGTCGACATAAAAGTAATATTCGACAAAAAATGGGCTTGGGGTTATAACCTCGTCGCCAGGATCCAGCATGGCCTTAAAAATGATATTGAGCCCGCCTGCGGCACCACAGGTCATGATGACATCATCGGATGAGGGCCTAACACCATGGGCCTCGCCTACAGACGCAGCCACCTTCTCTCGCACATCAAAGAGTCCAGCATTAGGCATATAACCATGTACGCCAGGCATTCGATCCCTCGATACGCTCTCAAGCGCCTCGCGGAAACGATCGGGTGGGTTCAGATCGGGGTTCCCAAGCGTAAAATCACAAACATTTTCCGTACCGTATCTTGCCTTCAGTCTCGAACCCTCCTCAAACATCTTCCTTATCCACGATGCCCTGCCCATGAAGTCAAGCATTCTGCTGGCTATAACACCCGCCTCTCGCATCTTCTCATTTTCCTCAAATAAAGGTATTATCAATGCTCTTACTAAAGAAATGCCGCTTCGTAAAGACCAAATCTAACGGAGATGCTCTATGGGAATCATGATCGCGCCTTCCATCCTGTCCGCTGACTTCAGCCGCCTAGGAGATGAGATAAGGGCCGTAGAAGAGGCAGGAGCTGACGCCATCCATGTGGACGTAATGGACGGCCGCTTCGTCCCCAATCTGACCATAGGGCCTATGGTCGTTGAGGCCATCCGTCCCGTCACAGGACTTCCGCTCGATGTCCACCTCATGATCGAGGCCCCAGACAGATACATAGACGCCTTCGCAAAGGCAGGGGCATCCTGGATCACTGTACACGTCGAGGCATGTACACACCTGCACAGGACCATCCAAAAGATAAAAGACCTCGGGATCAAGGCCGGGGCCGTGCTGAATCCAGCCACGCCGCCCTCTACCCTTGAATACTGTCTGGATGAACTCGACCTCATACTAGTCATGAGCGTAAACCCCGGCTTCGGCGGGCAGCGTTTTATACCATCGGCATTGAGGAAGACCGAGGCATTGAGGCAGATGTTGGCTGATAAGGGTCTTTCGGTCGCAATAGAGGTAGACGGCGGGATAAACTGCGATACCATATTTGACGCAGCGCGTGCCGGTGCCGAAATATTTGTTGCAGGATCCGCAATTTTCGGCACAAAAAACTACACAAAGGCCATAGAAAAACTCAAATCCCTTGGGGATAAGGGAAAAGGCGCCTGATAAATTAAAAGACCAAAAATAAAGAAGGGGGCAAGGCCCCCTTCTTTTGATCTATCGATGTCTTCTAATTACGAATTAGCAACCTTCTATCTTTTTCTTCTTTGGGGCGGCCTTTGCAGCCTCAATCTTGCCGTCTTTTACGGTCACCTTTTCACCGACTTTGGCCGCGCCTGTCGCCTCCATCTCAGTGCCATCACTGCACTTTACTGTTACATTGTTGCCCTCAACCTTTGTGACCTCACCAGTGCACTCACCAGCAATGGCCATACCCGCTATACTCAAGGAAAAAACAAGAGCTGAAACTACGGCTAAAATCTTTTTGCGCATTTTTAAACCCCCTCTTTTTATTTTGAATTAAGCCTTTTTTAGGCTTAGTTGTTAACTATATGACCGTTATTAAATTTGTCAAGATATTTTTTGTCGCGCAATCCTTACAGTTTGAAGCTTAAAGATAAATTAGATCTTATCAATCGATGCGGTTGGCCGCTCCCTGAAACGATGGGTCGATCTCGGGTGTAAGATCTAAAGGGGCCTCGAGCACCCTACCCAACCTGTCAAAGGGCATACCGTTCTTTATCAAGATATCGCCGTTTGCCAGCAACCTCAAGGTCTGGATTGTAAGCGGGACCTCTCTTTTTACCCCTTCCATCCTGATCGCGGCAAAAAGCCGCTGGGTCTCTCCATAAGAGGCCTTGATTGCATCAAGATCGGTGGTCTTGAGAGATCTATCAAGCTGATCCCACAAAATATCCCACTTGTCATTACCTCTTATCTTGAACCTGCAATAGGTTATAGCCGGCCCCCTGTCGAGTTCAGGGGTGACAAGGTGGATCATCGCCCCTGCAGATCCAGCTCTTTCCTGGATGAGCTGCCAGATCACCTCCTGCCATGTACCACAGGGCCCGCCGGGGAGCGCCGGATGAAGGTTTATGATCGGGAAACTTCGGCAGACCCTTGCACTTACCACCCACATATAACCCGCGAGCACTACAATGTCATGATGAAGATCCTTTAAAGCGTCGAGCACCATGCCGTGATAAAGATCCCTCCATCTCTCACGATCAGCCACCCTTAGCTCAGGCATGAATTTGGCCGCAGAGATGCTCACGACAGGGAGACCGCGCATCGACGCCTCGTCCATAAGCCTGTCGCTATATACACCCTCTCCCTTGGCCTTCGAACAAAATACATAAGAGATTTTACCGCTGATAACGCCGTCTTGTATGCCCTTCCAGGCGGCATCAAAGAGATCAAACGCCGCCCGATCCCTGCCTGTAGTCCACCAGCCGAAATCCATCATAACCAATACCCGCCCAACAATTTAAATTAAATAGAGACCCAATCCCCTAGCCAAAAAAAGAATTCTCGAACACAAGTACCGATGACCTTTTGGGGCACTGAAAGGCAAGGTCTCAACCGCCGCCCCCAACCAGATCAGGCAAACAGGGCTCTGTTTCGACCTATCGAATACAAAGCGTCAAAGCCTTCTTGGATTCAAGAACAACTTGAGATACCCGTCAATTCTGACCTCAGCCAACAGCTTTCTCGCCCTCTTGGATATCTCAAGCATATGGCCGGCACCTTCAGAGAGGCCGTCCCAAAAGCAGATCACAAAGTCGGAGGACCTCAGCAGCACCTCATTCCTCATCATGGTGGCCTTAAGACCGTGCTTGGCCCATTCAGAAGGTATGATCTTGACCTCAAGCCCCCTTTGTCTGGCGTATTCCTCTCCCATGCGGTCAACCCCTGGGGCATTGCCGGAGAGCACAACATCCTCCTCTATCAAGAGCTGATCAAGTACATCTTTTACCAACCCATAGGAATTGATGCTCCTTGAACCACAAACGGCCACCTTGGCCATATATGCACCTCCTGGCATAAAATCACCAACTAACTAATCTGAACCGATCAACTTAAAGAAACGGCCTACCTTCCAATACAGACTACCATATATCTCTTCCAATTTCTTTTGCATATTTTCAGATTCTGTTATTGCGGCCATTAAAGACTCATTAAGTTCGGCGATGCGCAACTGCATCCGCTCGCACGCCTCGGTCTTCTGTTCATATGCCTCTTTCATGTGGGCATAAGCCCTTTCCAGCCCCTTATAAGAGGAATAAAGCCGCATATACGGCTCTGTAAGCCCTGTTTCCGTGCCTATGCAAGGCTCATAACGGGCGGCTTGCGGCCGGCCTATTCCTAACAGACGCACATAATCATCGACCATTTCATCAAGCGACCGATGCCGGAAACACTTGAGCCTCTCTCTGACACCTGTCAACATGGCCGGATGTTCCGAAAGCAGTCGGACCCTTTCTAAAAGGGCGTCTCCGCTTGGCTCAAAAAGAAAACCATTCACTCCATCTATTATACGGTCCTTAAAACTGCCAAGGGCAGTAGCCACTGGCGGGACACCAAGGATCATGAGTTCGCTTAGAACATAACTGAAGGTCTCTGGCCATACGGAAAGGAGCAATCCAAAGTCAGGCGCTATACCTTTAATAATGCCAGGCAGATCCGATCGATCATATCTTTCTATAATCTCTTTTATACACCTGGCGTCACTCAGCGATTGCTTCGCCTTTTCCCCACAACCCACTAAATATATATCTACATATTGGGATAGCCCATGGCAAACTTCCTGGAGCAGATGAAGCCCCTTTTCCCTTTTTAACTGACCAAGCACGATCGCCCGCATCTTTGAATGGGCCATGGGATAGGGCCGCAAGGATCTGTCCCCATCTAATGCCACTGAAAAGTCATTGAAGAGATAACCATGAGGAATGACCGTGAAATCCAAAGGGGAAAAACGTGATTCAAGCGCACATAGGCGCTCAACAGCGGACTTCGATGGGGCAACCAAGCTCACTCCGTGCGATTTGATCAATCTTACGTATTCTCCACGGAGATTGAGCCACTCCCGGGCCGAAAACTCAGGACTATTCATCAATAAATTCGATTTATTATGATAGATACAACTTGACAAACTATCAAAATCGCATTTTGCACATACTCCATCAAAATATGTCGTTATAGCAGGACAAAATGGATAATAATCATGACAAACTATAACAGTCTTTTTGTTGCTTGAAATAACATCAAAACTATGACCAATAAAAGATGATATAATAATAGCATCAACTGAGAATTCTTTAATGATTTGATTAAGAATTCTTCTATATTCGATATTGCTGGCTTTGGAACACAATATTGGAAGCGATAATTCCCATGATCTAATTGGATTAGTATCTTTAATATTGGTAAAAAGGGCAAGCCTATATCCATAGACTCCTGAATTGCCTATAGATTTTAAAACAATATTAACTGCCTTATCTCTAACATTTGAAAAATCGCGAATCCATTCCTCAATTCCACCACCCCAACTATGAGTTATATGAAGGATAACAGGCTTTGATTCAAGACCTGGCATAGAAATAATTTTATATTTTTTATCAATAAAATATGCAACTGCCTGACGAACAGTAGTTAATGGATGCGATAGAAGAAATTCTTTATCAACAAAATTATATTTACTATAATCAATATTGTTATAAGATACACAATTACTTATTGATTTATCGTAGCCAACATAAAGATGATCACATAAAACATGTAATTTACCGATAGAAATTAATGCATTATTTAAATCACTTAAAGTCGAATTAGAATTGCTACTAAACAATAAATTATGATCTTCAATTTCATTCAAAGCATCAAATCTTAGATAAAAACAGCCATCAAAAAAATAAGGCGTCTCATAAACAAAACGATGGCCAAGACAAAAAGAAAGACGATCTATATCTTCAAAATCAAAATTGGTATTATCATTGGAACTATTTACATCAAGAAGAGAAAAAAAAGGTGAGTAATCACACATTGGAGATGCTGTAGCAATAACGGAATCAGAATATGCAGCCTTTTTTAGACGCACATCCCACATATCTGGTACTTTTAACTCCGGTTTAATAAATAAAACATCATTGCATGGAAATTCTCTTAAACACACAACAAGAGAGGCAATTATGGCATTAGAATATAAATCAATATTTATCCGACGGAATATTACATTAGAATTTTCAATAAAAATATCATGATACTTTGCAAAAACTGGATCAAAAATATCAATTCCAGCTCTTGTCATATCTATAAATAAGATGCTAGTATCATAGTAGCACTTCTTTAAAATTAAATTGATATCATTAGATAACAAAGTGTCAGTTGATAACACAGGGAAACATAATATATGATTATTTCGAGATTCGAT
>NZ_JBMFRG010000014.1:0-36595 GCF_049968175.1 Dissulfurimicrobium sp. | reverse complement strand
GGAGCAGGCGGCCGTACAAGCCCGCATTTGACCACGAACAGGTCGTGAAGATCATCACCCGGGGGGATGGCCGTACCATGCCGGGGCACTTTGACCCCCGGATTCTGGCGGCATTTAAAAAAGCAGCCCCCAAATTCGAAGAAATATACGCGGCAAACCTGTCTTCGGATATCCTTAACCCCCATGGCGGCGTTGCATAAATCACTAAGGGCATTTATATTTTCAAACAAATCCCTAAAGGCGGCCCCTGGCAATCCCATTGCGTTCGCCCAAGTTCCGAATGCAAGGCGCCGCAATCCCTGAGGAATGGAATGAGGCGTACTTTTAG
Organism: Dissulfurimicrobium sp.; assembly: GCF_049968175.1. NCBI lineage: Bacteria > Deltaproteobacteria > Dissulfurimicrobium > Dissulfurimicrobium sp. Next base: position 36,267 of record NZ_JBMFRG010000014.1, on the reverse strand, counting down.
GTGCGCCGCATGGGCGAAGGATGCAGCGCAACACAGCAGATGGAGACTTTTTACGACGCCATCAAGGATATTCCATGAAACAGACCATAAATGTCGGCATCTTAGGCTTTGGAACGGTCGGAAGCGGCGCGGCCTTAATACTTCTAAACAACAGCCGCCTTTTAGAAGAGAGATCTGGGGTAAAGATCAGGCTTAAACGCATCTGTGACCGGAATATCAAGGACTTAAAGGACCTTGACGCCCCTGGCTGCGCGCTGACGGCAGATGCGGCTGACCTGATTAATGACCCTGAACTGGACATATTCGTGGAGCTGATTGGCGGGATTGAACCTGCCAGGACACTTATCCTCTCCGCCATAGACCGGGGCAAGCACGTGGTCACGGCCAACAAGGCCCTGCTTGCCACACACGGCCGCGAGATATTCGAGGCCGCAAATAGACACAAGGTAAGCGTCGGCTTCGAGGCAAGTGTGGGTGGCGGCATTCCTGTTATAAAGACCCTGAAGGAAGGTCTGGTTGCGAACAGGTTTCAGGCCGTGATGGGCATCATGAACGGCACTGCCAACTACATCCTGAGCCGCATGACGGACGAGGGCCTGGCATTCGAAGAAGTCTTGAAAGAGGCCCAGACCATTGGCTATGCCGAGGCCGATCCGGCCTATGACATAGAGGGTGTAGATACGGCGCACAAGCTCGCGATCCTCGCCACCCTGGCCTTTGGGACCAGTGTCGGCGTGGATGACATCTATATCGAGGGCATCACCGGTATCTCACCCCTCGATATAGAATTCGCAAAGGCCTTCGGCTACAACATAAAACTCCTGGCCATAGCAAGGGACAGCAGCGAAGGCCTCGAACTCAAGGTCCACCCCACCATGGTCCCACGGGACCACCTGCTCGCACAGGTAAGCGGGGCGTATAATGCCTTTTATCTTATAGGCGATGCAATTGGGAAAATAATGCTATATGGCCTTGGGGCAGGCAAGATGCCGACAGGTAGCGCAGTCATATCGGATATAGTTGATATTGCCAAATCCATCGCAAGCGGCGCAAAAAATAACGGGCTTACGGAAAGCCGGCTCCGCACACTCCAGCCTCTGAAAAGGCGTCCTATTGCTGCAACTCAAGGCAGATATTACTTCCGCTTCTCAGCTGTCGACAAACCAGGAGTACTTGCAAAGATAGCGGGCGTTTTGGGAGAATTTGGGATCAGCATAGAATCGGTGGTGCAAAAGGGCCGAAGGCGCGATTCGTCGGTCCCTATAGTCATGCTGACCCATGAGGCCATTGACGCAAAGGTGCTGGAGGCGTTAAAGATCATAGACAATCTTGATATAGTCCTGGGGAAGACGGTACTCATCAGGATCGAAGACCTTATTGCCATTTGACAACAAGGAGCCAGCTGCTGTGAACGAAACAAATGAAAGTCATTTAATAGGATATGAAGGCCAGAGAAGAGATGTCACGAACGGCGACGATGCTGGCAAGGAATACACTACAGCCAGGATGCGGCCAGCCGAAAAATACGTCATCCTAGTTGGGGATGGAATGGGCGACTATCCGCTGGAAGAACTGGGCGGCAAGACCCCTCTTGAGGTAGCACGCACACCAGCCATGGATAGACTCGCAAGACTCGGCGAACTAGGGAGGGTGCAGACCATACCCATAAACTTCCCTCCCGGCAGCGACGTGGCGAACTTGTCGCTCATGGGTTACAATCCAGCTGAGTACTACACCGGACGCGGACCTATGGAGGCGACCGCGATGGGCATAAAGATGAACCCCGAAGATGTAGCCTTCAGATGCAATCTGGTAACGCTGTCATTCAGAGAGGGTCGGGTATACATGAAGGACTACAGTGCGGGTCACATCACCACAGAGGAGTCACATGCCATCATACATGATTTGGCGGCGATAATACCAACAAGATCCTTTGCACTCTATCCAGGTGTAAGTTACCGCAATCTGCTTATGTGGAGAGGCGGGCCTGAGGGCATAGCCACGGTACCGCCGCATGACTATACCGGCAAGGATGTCACCGAGTCTTGGCATGTATATGAAGAAGAACCCCTGCTCTACAACGTACTTACCAAGGCCATCGCCTTTCTGCACCGCCATCCTGTAAATGAAAGGCGCAGGGCCGAGGGAAAGCTTCCAGCTAATTCCCTCTGGCCATGGGGTCAAGGCAGGAGACCAACCACTCCGACCATCTACGAACGATTTGGCATAAACGGCGCCGTTGTAGCCGCGGTGGACCTCATCAAGGGAGCAGGCATATGGGCGGGCATGGAGATCATAAACGTCCCTGGCGCAACCGGCTACATTGATACCAACTATGCGGGAAAGGCTGCTGCCGCGCTCAATGCCCTGAAGGAAAAAGACCTGGTCTTCCTGCACCTTGAGGCCCCGGACGAGGCGGGCCACATGGGAGATGTGCGCGAAAAGATACGCGCCATAGAGCGCTTCGACAAGGAAATAGTAGGACCTGTAATGGACGAACTCAAAGAATTCGGTCATTCATACAGGGTTATGGTGGTGACCGACCACTATACGCCAATAAAATTGAAGACGCATACTGCTGAACCTGTGCCGTTTGCAATCTTCGACAGCCTTGATCCAAAAGACAATTCAAGTGCGGCCTTCAATGAAAAGACAGCTGCGATGTCTCCCATCTTTATAAAAAAAGGGCACACGCTCCTTGAGAGGTTCATAGGTATTGAACCAATGACATAGGACAGGAGGACCCGTGAGCGCATACAGATACGAACCAATAGAGATGTGTCAGCCTGTACTCAAACTGCAGCACAGAATTATATATGCGGACACAGATGCAGGCGGGGTGGTATATTATGGCAATTATATGCGCCTCCTCGAGATGGGGCGCACTGAATTCATGAGATCAATGCTTGGCGTACCATATCAGAAACTTCAAAAAGAAGGTGTCATCTTTCCTGTAAGCGAGGTCTTTTGTCGCTATAAGACGTCGGCGGTATATGACGACCTTGTAGAGATATATACCTCTCTTTTCAACTTTACAGGGTTTACTATAAGATTCCACTATGAAATCAGGAGGACTGAAGGCGGTCGGCTGCTTGTTAGGGGCTATACGGTCCATGCGGCGGTCGATAGAGAGGGAAGACTCTGCCGCATACCTGAATCCCTGCTTACGGCCATGACCAGGCTGGAAAAGGGCGATTGATCAGAGTGCGGCCAAAGGCCTAACTCTAAGGTAAGCGATAAATTGCACATCCCACAAGACATCATAAGAAACATACTCGATACAGCCAATATAAGGCAGGTGGTCGAGGAATTTGTCCCCTTAAAAAAGACGGGCAGGAACTGGATGGGCCTCTGCCCTTTTCATGCTGACAGAGACCCCTCTTTTTCCGTCAATGAGGAAAGGGGGATATTTTATTGCTTCGGCTGCGGACAAGGTGGGGACGCAATCGGTTTTCTAATGAAGATGCAAGGCCTTAGCTTCGTCGGGGCTGTAAGGAGGCTTGCCGACCGCTATGGAATAGCCTTGCCTGAATCTGCGCCGTCGCTTTCGGAGATGAAGCTGAGACGGGAGTCGGAAGAGCTCATCATGGCGAACAGGGTGGCGGCGAGATTCTATCAAGACAACTTGGTAAGATCCAAAGACGCACTCCACGCCCTTGAATACCTTAAGAAACGTGGCATAAGCAGCGATATCGCAGCGCGCTTCGGACTTGGTTATGCAGGACCTGGCTGGAACCTCCTTCTCAATCACTTGAAATCTAATGGAATATCCCCGGAAGTCGCGGAAAAGGCGGGACTTGTCGTTCAAAGAGAAGGCGGCGGTCACTATGACCGCTTTAGAAACAGGCTGATATTCCCCATACATGACAGGAGTGGAGAGATAGTGGCCCTCGGCGGACGTACGCTTGAAAAAGACGGGGCTCCAAAATATCTGAACTCACCAGAGAGCCTGATTTACAAAAAAGGGCGGGTTCTATATGGCCTCTATCAGAACAAAGACAGCATAAGACGATCGGGCTACGGTTACGTGGTCGAGGGATACATGGATCTCCTGGCGCTAGTCCAGGCCGGGATAGACAATGCCGTAGCAACACTCGGAACCGCTCTGACCTATGACCATATAAAACAGATGAAAGGCCTTGTAAAGGACTGGACCCTTGCATTCGACGGGGATGAGGCCGGCCTGAAGGCATCGCTCAGGGCCATGCCGCTCTTTTATGGGGCCGACATAAGACCAAAGGTATTGTCCATGCCAGCCGAGGATGATCCAGACACATTTGTCCGCAGGGAAGGCAAAAATGGATGGATCAAGGCCGCGCAAAGTTCACCTGCCGGGATTGATTTCGTAATGGCGCATGGGATCAGGAGCTACGGTACGGATCCGGAGGGCAAGGCCAGGCTGATCGATGATCTCATCTCCATACTGAAACCTATTGAAGACCCTGTAAAAAAATCCCTGCTCGCCGGCTATATCGCGCAAAAGATGGCGGTAAGGGAAGAGGCGCTCTGGAAACGCCTGGCCTCTGAAGACCAGGCATACGCGAATAAAGATCGGGCACACCATAACCTGTTGATCGGCAGGGATCTCGTGCCACATCAGCGCCCAGACGGCCGGAATCTGAATAAGGCAGATGCCAAACTGATTGGCTTCCTCATCGAACACCCTCAATACATCGATCATTTCATTGATTCCGGTATGGAGTTGTGGATAAAAGAACAGCGCCTTAAAGACCTATGGCTCTCCATGCTCCAGCAAAACAACGCTACCGGCGGCCTCGACTTTCATGGATTGATGGAAATGCTTGAACCGGTTCCAGAGCTCAAGGTGGTCGCCGTTGAAGTCTCGAAATGCTCACCGCCATGCCAAGACGCTGAAGAAATGGCAAAAAAACTCAAAAAATATTGTGAAAACCGCAAGATCAAGGCCTTAAGACAGTTAATAATCAATGAGATAGAAAATTCCGATAACGAGGAGGAGAGACAAAAACTGCTGGAAAAGATGCAACGGCTCAGATGATTCTTCAAAATGCTTCGACAATTGGACTGCTTAACCTGCACTTGGGAGGGCAATAAATGAAAAGAGACAATGTAGCCGGCTGTATGGTCATATCAAAGGAGGCGCAGAATGAATTCGACAGCGCACCGATCGAAATCTTTGAAGATCCTGAATCGGTTGTCGCACCAGGAGAAGAATGCATATCAATAACGGATATACCCGCGGTCCAGGCGCCCAAGGCGCCGGATGTCGACCCATTGAAAATATATCTGAAGGAAATAAAGGACAGCAAGCCCTTTGATCGCGAAGAGGAAATAGCAGTCTCCAGGGCCATAGAAGAAGGCGAAGCGCTCATGATGAAGACGGCCTTCAGTATCCTACCTATAGCGGAAGCCGTCTTAAAAGAAATATCGGCCTCATCCAAGACAAAATCTTGCAGACCAACAGATATACAGCAAGACCAAAATCAGTGCGATGCAGACGAAAAGATAACTGGCAATACCCTCAATAAAAAACATATCTGGGAAATCGCCAGGAAAATCAAGCCTATACTTGAAGAAAACCGAGATCTAGTCGGCCTCCTGCGCAACCGCGAAACGGCCGAAGACGATGAAGAAGTAAAGGCGATCAGGCTCAAGCTATTTAAAAATAGCGAGGCAATAGCAGGCCTATTCGAAGGCGTCAGGGTTGAAAAGGCCTTGCTGAATGTAACCTCCAGGATATTCAAAGAAGAACGGGACAGGCTAAACTGCATCACGGACAAGACGCTCTTTGAAGAAAGCGGACTTACTAGGGCCGAATTCGACCGGATTTCGTTTCTGCATCAAAAGGGCTGTACAGAGGCCTCCACGGCAAAAGACAAGCTCATACAAGCCAACCTTAGATTGGTTGTAAGCATAGCAAAAAAATACTCACACCATGGACTCCAGCTTGCCGACCTCATTCAGGAAGGCAACATCGGCCTAATAAAGGCGGTTGAAAAGTTTGAATACAAAAGGGGTTACAAATTCAGCACCTATGCCATCTGGTGGATAAGACAGGCCATCACAAGGGCTATAGCCGAACAATCGCGGACTATCAGAGTGCCGGTCCACATGGTTGAAACTATGAACAGGGTCATACGCAAGATAAACGATCTCTTCCAGGAAAAGGGTGGGGAACCGACCATTGAAGACGTAGCCAGGCATACCGGTCTTTCAGAGGCGAAGGTAGAGATGATATTTAAAATGACCAGAGACCCTATTTCACTTGAGACACCGGTTGGGGCGGGCGACGAGAGTCATTTGGCGGACTTCATCGAAGACCTTAACGTCCAAAGTCCTGATCGTCTTGCATTAGACCAGAGCCTTGCGGAACAGATGCGTCTGACCCTCTCCACCCTAACGCCTAAGGAGGAAAAGGTCTTGAGAATGAGATTTGGAATAGGAGAACAGAGCGATCACACGCTTGAGGAGGTAGGAAAGAGCTTTATGGTGACGAGGGAACGTATAAGACAGATCGAGGCAAAGGCCATCAGGAAACTCAAACACCCTTTGAGAAATGCGATGCTCAAGGTGTTTTTTGAATAGCAGCAACGCGCATCACCTCATCAAGAGAAGTGATGTGCCTGAGCACCTTCTGAAGGCCGTCATATTTAAGCGGCATCATACCTTCTTTAAGGGCCTGCGTCTTAAGTTCGGCATCGCCCTTGGCCGCATGTATCATCATCTTTATGGTCTTTGAGGCGGTAAACACCTCATAGATACCTATCCGACCCCAATAACCTGTATTTCGACACCTGGAACAACCCCTGCCCCTTGCTATCCGGTAGCCGTCGCATTTGAGCCCGGACCATAGGCCATGAAGCTGTACGGCCTGCACGTCATATGTCTCTTTACAGTTCATACAGATCATACGCACAAGGCGCTGGGCAACCACGCCGATGAGAGTTGACGAGATGAGGTACGGCTCTATGCCCAGATCCATCAGTCTTGTCACTGCCCCGACTGCGTCATTAGTATGAAGCGTCGAAAAGACCAGGTGTCCGGTCAACGCGGCCTGGACGGCGTATCTTGCAGTGTCGGCGTCTCTTATCTCGCCTATCATCACTATATCCGGATCCTGCCTAAGGATGTTTCGGAGGATGGATGAAAAGGTCACATCTATCTGCGGCTGAACGGCTATCTGGTTGAAATCCTCATAGACCATCTCGATAGGATCTTCAATCGTCACAATATTTACCCCAGGAGAGCTTAAATACCTCAAGGTCGAATATAGTGTAGTTGACTTACCGCTGCCTGTCGGACCTGTGATAAGGATCATTCCATGGGTATGACCGAGCCAGCCTTTGTATTCGTCAAGGTCCCTATCTGAAAGTCCGAGTTCGCCAAGCTCGCTGAAGAGTATCTCCGCGCTCTGAAGCCTCAAGACAACCTTTTCTCCAAAGGCGACTGGTACGGTCGAGACCCTGACCTCGGCATCACTACCTCTCCATGCGATCTTCATACGTCCGTCCTGAGGACGCCGTTTTTCAGCTATGTCAAGCCTTGAAAGGGCTTTAATCCTTGTGCACAGGGCCTCGTGGACCACCTTTGGCAGATGATAGACTGGATGTAGCACACCATCTATACGGAACCTGACGCATGAATCTCCCCTCTTCGGCTCTATGTGTATGTCACTAGCCCTCTGGTCGAGGGCGTACTGGAACAGGTGGTCCACCGCCTTTTGTATATATTTGTCAGAGGCGGCGGCCTCTGGCGAAGAAAGTCTCACATACTGCTCGAGATTCGATATATCAACCAAGGGGGCCTTGAGGCTGTGCTCAGCCGCCCGAATAGACTGCTTGAAATCAAAAAATTCGCTTATAATCCGTTCTATATCGCGCCTTGGCGCCACATGAAGACGCATCTTTGCCTGATGGGCCTTTTCAAGATCTTCTCTCAGCTCCTGGTCCACAGGGTCATAACATGCAATTAAAAGATCACCATCTTCCCAACAAACAGGAAGCACCAGACGTCTCTTTGCAAAAGAGGCAGGAAAGGTCTTGGTAACGACATCGAGGTCCAGCTTGAGCGGATCAAGCCGCATGAAGGGCCAACCGCGATCCGCTGCAACAAGGGCCAATATGTCAGCCTCTTCTATTACAGCTTGCTGACCATGCTGACCATGGGCCGGCATCTTTTCAATCTTGAGGGAATCCACCCACTGGACAACATCCACCGACGCTCTATGCTGTGGAAGATGGCGTTTCAAGAGCCTCATCGCGCCCTTTTCGTCTAGAAGACCGGCCTTTTTCAGAAGAGAGGTTATATAATCGAGATCAAAATATGGATGAGCCATTCAGCACCGCGCCATTTTTTTATATATTATCAGATTTCAAATTTTTAAAGATTTAATTGCTTTTAAAAACCCCTTTAAGCTTATAATATATCACCCATGAAGATAAAAAACCAAAACTGGGCCGAATTTACCATAACCATACACAGGGAACTGGCTGACGTCCTTTCGGAATATATCGTCTCCAGACTTGGAAGGGGTATCTTTGTAAAAGATACCGAAGATGCAGAGATCGTGCGTCTTGTAGCCTATCTGAGCGATGAAGACCTCGAAAGCAACGCCGCAGATGAAATAACAAGGTTTGTCTCCAGACTGAACGCCATGAACGCCGGGCTTCCCATGGGGGTTTGTAGTCAGAAAGAGATAAAAGACGAGGATTGGGGCCAGAGCTGGAAGCTCGGCTTCAAGCCCGTTCATATCGGAAAACGATTCGTCATAAGGCCAAGCTGGGAAACATATAAAGCAAGACCGGGTGAGCTCGTGATTGAGATAGACCCAGGTCAGGCGTTCGGCACAGGCACACACCAGACCACCGCAATGGTGTTAGAGGCCATGGAGACCCTGTGGGAAAAGAAAGGCTGGGATAAAAAGGGGCAAGGGGTGCAGGATGTCTTGCCCGATGTCATCGACGTAGGCACAGGCACCGGCATACTCGGCATAGGGGCAAGACTTCTTGGGGCAAAAAAAGTCCTTTGCGTGGACATAGACCCCGTAGCAGTGGAGGTGGCGCGGGAAAACATGAAAAAAAACGGGCTTGGAGACGTACTTGTAACAAACGCCAAACTTGAGAATATTAATGATAAATTCGATGTAATCCTTGCTAACCTCGACAAAAAAACGCTTATGACCCTCTCGAGCCTCTTTAAATTGCATCTTAAGACCAGCGGCGTCATAATCCTTTCAGGCATACTTGCCGAACAGAAAAACGAAATTGTAAAGACGTTTGAGGCAGAAGGCCTCGCGGTCGAGATGGTCATGACAGACTTGAAAGAGGCTGAGTGGGTATGTATCGGCCTATCAAACAGGACATGAAACCGCCGCATTTCGCTGTAAAAGGCGTATTGCCACTCCTGATTGGTGAACGCGTGGCCTTGACGGGCAAGGAGGCTCATCATATGAAGGATGTCCTGCGCCTGGGGCCAGGAGACCTTGTCAATCTCATTGACGCCGCCGGATACAAGGCGATGGCCAGAATCATGACCATTGACACAGAATCGGTTGTGCTGGAGGTGCTAGAGGATGCAACATTCAAAGATGACCGCCTGCCAATAGAGCTGATTGCATCTATAATAAAATCGGACAAGATGGATTGGTTGATCCAGAAGGCCACTGAGCTTGGGGTCACTGCAATAAGGCCGGTTCTTACCGCCCACACAGTAGTCAGGCTGGGTGTCGGACGGAGGGAACAAAAGGTCGCCAGGTGGCACGAGATAGCCATCCAGACCCTGAAACAGTGCAAAAGCCTAATGCCACCGAAGATACACGCAATAACCCATCTTGAAGACACTCTCATTGAAGTCTGCAGGGCATCCGATCCGAAGGCACTCATCCTCCTAGACGAGAAATATAAAGATAAAGGCCTGATAGAGGTTTGGAACGAATTGAACAAACCGACTAAAGTTGTTATCCTCACGGGGCCTGAAGGCGGACTCTCAGACAAAGAAACTGACATGTGCAAAAAGGCCGGCTTTGTGCAGGCATCCCTCGGCTCAAGAATACTAAAGGCTGAAACCGCCGCTGTGGCCGCGATCTCCATACTCGGCGCGCTGATACTACATGACACAACAAGACGCTAACAGATATCATGCCATCATCCTCGCCGGCGGACTCGGTACAAGACTATGGCCCAGGAGCAGGACCTCTAAACCCAAACAACTCCAATGCATCGAATCGAGTACCGAGACACTGCTCCAACAGACCGCCGCAAGACTTGTCCCTATCTTCTCATGGGACAGGATATGGGTGATAACAAAACCAGGGTATAAAAAAGAGGTCTCCAGACAGCTCCCCGGACTGGATAAGGGGCATATATTGATCGAACCGACACCAAAAGGTACGGCTGCCGCGATCTCATGGGCGACCGCCAGGATAGAGCTCTTGTTCAAAGACCCGGTGATAGGTATATTTCCGAGCGACCATCTGATCAACAGCGATAGTCGTTTTAAAAGCTATGTCCTTTCAGCCCTTGAATGGGTTGAGAATAACCGCGGCATAGCATTGCTGGGCATCAAACCCCTGAGACCCGAAACTGCCTATGGCTATATAGAAAGCGGGGAGACTCTGGACCGTATCAGGGGCAATGAGTGCAAAAGGGTGCGATCCTTTCATGAAAAACCAAACGAGGCCGCGGCAAGGGAATATATCCTGAACGGCAGGACTTTTTGGAACAGCGGCATATTTTTCTTTAGGACCGAGATACTCTTTGATGCCTTAAAGGCCGTAACACCCGAGATATGGCAACATTATGGGACAAGGCGCGCAAGACGCCCCCGCTACAACCTGATGCCTGACGAATGTATAGACAGGCTGCTCATAGAGAGGCTTGCGCCGCCATGCAGTACCGGAAAAAACGAGGCCGGACACGGCGCCCTTCACTCAGACTGCAATGAAATCACGCTTGCGGTCTTTCCAGCCGACCTCGACTGGCACGACATAGGCATCTGGGAGACCTTTTACTCCATCCTTGAAAAGGATGCAGCTGCAAACGCATCAAGCGGCCTTACTGTAACCCTCGACTGCTCAGATTGTCTAATTGTCTCAGGTAAGGGCGTACTGACCGCCGCTCTCGGGATCAAAGGGCTTGCGATCGTAGCGGACGGCGATGCAGTCCTTGTGTGCCCAAGAGAGAGGCTTGGCGAGGTCAAAAACCTAGTCGAAGAGATCAGAAAAAGGGGATTAAAAAAATACCTTTAGATTACCACAAAAGATTATGTACGATCTTGCCGCATGAGACGGTCAGAACCGCCCTGCCTTTGAGCGTCTTGCCGAGAAACGGGGTATTCAAGCTGCGGGACCTCAGGTTTTCCCTGTTTACAACAAACATGGCCTCCGGGTCTATGACGCATAGATCGGCCGCCCCACCAGGTTTAATACGGCCGCCCTGAATACCGAGTATCTTCCGTGGATTAAGGGACATACGCCTTATCAATTCAAGAGGGGTCAAGACCCCGGCCCTTACGAGCTCAAGCGCGAGCGGCAGTGCGGTCTCGAGACCTATCATCCCGTTCGCCGCCGTCTCAAACTCCTTTTCCTTTTCAAGGATGCTGTGTGGGGCGTGATCAGTCGCTATCACATCTATCGTACCGTCTCTTAATCCATCGATTACCGCAAGCCTGTCCTCCTCGGTCCTCAAGGGCGGATTCACCTTGGCATTGACGTCATAACCCAAGACAGCCTCTTCGGTAAGACTGAAATAGTGCGGAGCAGTCTCTGCGGTAACCTTCACACCCATCGCCTTTGCCTGTCTTATGATCTGGACTGCGCCAATTGTGCTCACATGGGCTATGTGAAGCCTGGCGCCTGTAAATTCGGCAAGACACACGTCCCTGAAAACAGCTATATCTTCAGCCGCACTCGGTATGCCCTTAAGTCCCAAGATGGTCGAGATCCTACCTTCATTCAAGACCCCCCCGCTCGAAAGTGCCAATTCCTCTGCATGAGAAATGATGAGCGCCCCCAAACCCTTCGCATATTCGAGGGCTAGGCGCATCATACCTGGGTCCGAGACTGGGTAGCCGTCGTCCGAAAAGGCTACGGCGCCAGCCCCCATAAGATCGGCAAATTCGGAAAGCTCTTTACCCTTAAGCCCCTTTGTTATAGATGCAACAGGGTACACAGAGGCATATCCGGCGCTTATAGCCCGTTCGATAACAAACCTCGTGACAGCAGATGTATCATTTACCGGATTTGTATTCGGCATAGAGGCGACAGCCGTAAAGCCACCTGCCACAGCGGCCAACGTCCCGGTCTCGATGGTCTCTTTATATTCCTCACCAGGCTCTCTTAGATGGACATGCATGTCCATCAGCCCTGGGGCCGCCCACATGCCACTACAGTCCACCATACGAACGTCGTCAGGCGGAGAAATTTCATCCCCGATCGCAGCTATACGGCCATCCATGATAAGGATATCTCCAGTGACATCCAGCCTCGTTTCAGGGTCTAATATCCTGAGGTTCTGCAAAAATATTGGCCTCATTGCAACCTCAAACCGTTTCAGGGAGTATAAGCGACAAAATGGCCATCCTGACCGCTACGCCGTTTGTCACCTGATCAAGGATGACCGAAAACGGCCCATCCTGCACCTGGGGCGCTATCTCCACACCGCGGTTTACCGGGCCTGGGTGCATGACTATCGCTCCAGGCCTGGCAAGTTTAAGCCTCTCTGACGTAAGGCCATAGACTGATGCATACTCCCTGACGCCTGGTATTAAAGATCTTCCCTGCCGCTCTTTTTGGATACGAAGCGCCATAACCACATCAGCCTCTTTAATGGCATCCTCAGGCCTTAAAACTACGGTCGCCCCCAATGCCTCGACCTGAGAGGGAAACATGGTGGCAGGGCCTGACACAAATACATCCGCTCCCATCTTGGCAAAGGCCCTGATATCCGAATGGGCTACGCGGCTGTGCGCGATATCGCCTATAATGGCTACTTTAAGACCTGAAAGCCTGCCAAGATGCCTTTTCACGGTAAAAAGATCGAGAAGGGCCTGGGTTGGATGTTCGTTCATACCGTCTCCAGCGTTTATTACCGCCGCCCTCTCCATATATCTCGCCATCAAATGAGAAGCGCCCGAACAAGGGTGTCTGAGCACGACGACATCAGGTCTCATGGCCTCTATGTTTTTAGCCGTATCTATCAGGGTTTCGCCCTTCACGACACTGCTCGCCGCAGCCGAAACGCTGACCGTATCGGCGCTTAGACGTTTTGCTGCAAGCTCAAAAGAGAGCCTCGTCCGGGTAGAAGGTTCAAAAAACAGATTGACAATGGTGCGACCCCTTAAGGGGGGCGCTTTTTTTATGGGTCTTGTCAATATCTGGCTTAATGAATCAGCCGTATCAAGTATAAGCTCTATATCTTTTTGGCCCAAGTCGGAGATGCTCAGTATGTGTCTTGACGAGAGGCGATTCATCCTAAAAAAAGGCCTCCTTTTTGAGATGAAGGAGGCCTTTTTTTGCCAACAGGTCTTACGGCTGGAACAGGTTGTGATTGCATTTATTTATTAAAACTAAATTAACTCATTTCAGCCAATTTTACTATCTTTTCATACTCTGTATCTACTCTGTTTTGAATATAAGAAATCTGCTCATCTGTCAAGTGACGGAAACGGCGCTGCCCTTTCAAATAATCGCTTACCGGCTTGGGCTTCGTGATCTTGCGACTTATAATATAGCGACCTTCTATAACCTCATAGAGCGGAAAGACCTTTGTTTCAACTGCAAGACGTGCATATTCCACTGATTTGTCCCCTGCGGAACCCCATCCAGTCGGACATGGGGAATAGATATGGACGTATGCCGGCCCTTTCACCAACGCCGCCTTTTTGACCTTGTTCATGAGATCAAGATAATAGGCCGGTGATGCCGTGGCCACATAAGGGATACCGTGGGCCGCCATGATGGCAGGGATATTCTTTTTCCACGTCACCTGTCCAAAACTCTCCTTGCCTGGAGGGCTCGTGGTTGTCATGGCCCCATAGGGTGTACAGCCGGAACGCTGGATGCCTGTATTCATATATGCCTCGTTGTCCAGGCAGACATAGAGGAGGTCATGTCCGCGCTCAAAGGCCCCGGATATACACTGAAGTCCGATATCACCAGTCGCACCATCTCCGCCTACGACCAATATGTCAATATGCCTCTTTGGGATCCTGCCCTTGCGCATTAAGGCCTTCCTGCCAGCCTCGACCCCGGAGGCCACGGCCGCCGCATTTTCGAATGCGACATGTATCCACGGCACATTCCAGGCCGTCTGGGGAAACGGCGTGGTAATGATCTCCATGCAGCCGGTGGCATTGCATACGATAACCTCGCGCCCAAGGGCCTTCATCACCATCCTCAAGGCCAAGACCTCTCCGCATCCTTGACATGCCCTATGGCCCGAGGCCAACGGCTCGTCTTTTGGAAGATTTTTTGCCGAGAAACCCTTAAATTTTTCAAATTCAGGTATCATTGTTCGCGCACCCCTATAACTTCATAATTTTCAACAGGACGTCTCTTTGCATATGTCCTGGCCTTCTCAACGATCTCTTTAAAGCGGTCAACTGTCACATCGCGGCCGCCTAGACCGGCCACGAAGCTGAATATCTTCGGTGCCCCTGGCACCTTATAGAATAGACTTCTGAGTTCGGCGCCTACGGGACCACATACCGCACCAGGTGGCAGGCATCTGTCTATTACTGCAAGCACCCCGGCCTTACCAATCGCCTTTTTAAATTCAGGACCAGGAAACGGTCTCCAGAGGCGTATCCTGACAAGACCCACCTTCTGGCCTGCATCCCGCATGGCGTCGACAGCGGTCATGGCCGTCTCAGAGATGCTGCCCATAGTAACCAGGATGACCTCTGCATCTTCACTGCGGTATGTCTCGACAGGATTATACTGACGGCCAAAGAGGTTGGCAAACTCCTTCCATGCCTGGACAATCACCCTTTTCGACGCCTTTAGCGCCTCGTTGTGCGCCACCTTCGCCTCTGTGTAGACCTCTGGCACGCCCACAGGCCCTATAGATATAGGCTTTTTGGTGTCCAAACGGAAACGCGGCTTAAAGGGCGGCAGGAACCTGCCAACCTCTTCTTTGCTCAATATCTCGATCGGTTCTATGACATGACTCAGGGTAAAACCGTCAATATTGACGATCATGGGGAGTGAAACCCTACGGTCTTCTGCAACCCTGAAGGCATGAAGCGTAAGATCAAAGGCATCCTGCCCGTTTTCCGCAAATGTCTGTATCCAGCCTATATCCCTCTGAACCATTATGTCCTGATGGTCGTTCCATATACTGATCGGTGCAGCCAGCGCCCTGTTCGCCACCACCATGACTATGGGAAGCCTCATGGGGCCAGGGTGATAAAGTATCTCGCTCATAAGCGAAAGACCCTGAGAGCTCGAAGACGTAAATGTCCTCGCCCCTGCTGCTGAGGAGCCGCAGCAACAGCTCATAGCTGTATGTTCTGATTCCACAGGTATGAATTCAGCGTCAAGCTCGCCGTTTGCGACAAATTCCGACAGATGCTCCACAATATGCGTCTGGGGCGTAATAGGATACGCAGGCACGACATCCACATCAGCCAGCCTGACTGCCTCTGCTACCGCTATCGAAACCTCTATCCCTACTCGTTTAGCCATTTTATCTACTCCTCCTCAGGCGACATTGTTATGGCATCCTTGGGGCACTCATTGGCGCAGATACCACAGCCCTTGCAGTATTCCATATCAGCCTCGAAATAACCCTCAGGGGTCTGACGATATGCCATATCCGGACAAAATATCCAGCACATACCACACTTTATGCACTTTTCTCTATCTGTTGAAGGACGCTGAGACCTCCAGTCCCCGGTCCTGAACCTGGCTGAATTGCCCGGTTCCAACACATGACACCCAAACGGTAATGTCTTCCATCCAACAATGGCGTCTAATATTGCCATATCAAAACTCCTTCATACTTTATTCTCTCGGCCATGGCCATCTCAAGCCATAAAAAACCAACCCTCAACCATTGTCATTTGTCATCCCCGCACTGAAAGTTCATCTATCCTTTCTCATAATTGGGAGGGAATTAAGGCAAGGTAAGAGGAAATCGTTGAAAATTGCCCTGACAGCAGCATCAACCAGCAACCACCGTCTCTTCGTACGCCCTACGCATAGCGGCCTTGTTCTTCTCGGCCAATCTACCGAAGCGCCTGTCAAGGGCGTCGCTCAAGGCATCCATGCCCACTATTCCGGTGGCCTTCAAAAGGGCGCCAAGCATAGTGGTATTTGTAATGGGCATGCCTATAACCTCTCTCGCTATTGTGTTGGCATCGACCATCGCGAGCCTGCCCCTGATTCCGAATTTCTCTCTCACCTCGGCCTCTTTAAGATGGGTATTCAAGATCACAATCCCACCTTCGCGCAGACCGTCTTCGACCTTGACAAGACTTGGGAGAGACGAATCAAGCACAACCACTATATCCGGATTGTAGACCTTTTCCCTGGTCCTAATCTGGCTATCGCTGACCCTTATGAAGGCCGTAACAGGGGCACCCCTACGCTCAGGTCCGAAACTCGGGAAGGCCTGCGCGTATTTACCCTCGTCTATAGCCGCTATCGCAACAAGCTCAGCGGACGTAACGCCACCCTGACCGCCGCGACCATGAAGTCTTACCTCTTTCATCGAAAGATCTCCTGTGTAAATTTAGACTTGATCTCTGTGTTAACATGTTGTTTTTTGCTTTGTCAAGCGGTTCTAAACCGCCAAATCAACCCTTTACACATATTCACGATGTGGGTATGTCGCACAAAATTTAATGCTTTCCTTGACATATCATGTTTATCTGGTTATCAATTTAAACCTTACACAATCATATCGTGATCATAAATATATGATCGAAATTTTTCTAAATTTTTCTAAAAAATTCTAAATTTTCAAGGGGTTATCTCAATGAAAATGACATTCCAACCAAGTGTGCTAAAGAGAAAAAGGACGCATGGATTCAGAAAACGCATGAGCACAAAAGGCGGACGCCTTGTGCTTAAAAGCCGCAGGGCAAAAGGCAGATACCGTCTCTGTGTATAGCGTATATCCTCCTTTGCTTGGTGAAAAAAACATCCGAATCAAGCAGGCTGGTCTGCTGAGGTCTGAGCGGTTATGCGGCAAAGGGGCCTTTGGACCGATATTCAAGGCACGGAGGCGAGTAAGGCTTCCTTGTCTGACAGTGGTATATGCCCCAAACGGTCTGTCTTACCGAAGGATGGGTATAAGCATAGGTAAGAACTATGGTAACGCCAACGCCGTTGAAAGGAACAGGGTCAAGAGATTAGTTAGAGAACTCTTCCGAAGGAACAAAGACATCTTTCCGGTAGGATGCGATGTAGTTTTCATACCGCACGTCGGATTTTTGAATATCGAGATCAACACCTATTGCAGGATGTTTGAAGATCTATTCAAAGACATCAGTAGCACACACCGTAAGACGGACGATAAAGATAAAAATGAGATCTAAAATAGCGACAATAACAGGCAAGACGATTGGATGTGCGATCATATTTACGATCCGCATTTACCGCATATTGTTTTCCTCGATCCTTCCGAGAAGCTGCCGCTTCTTTCCAAGCTGTTCAATTTATGGAGAAGAGGCGATAAGACGGCATGGACCGCTCATAGGGTCCGCCATGCTCGCCAAGAGGCTCATACGCTGCCATCCTTGGCACCCTGGAGGATACGACCCAGTCCCTTGACACCATCACCATGGCGGATCCTTCATCCAGACCATATTCCATTTGTCATGAAAGGCTTTAAAATCTTTTAAAGGCTCAGGAAAATAGACATGGAATTCCGTTCACTCTTAGCGATAATCTTATCAATGCTCGTATTGATAGGCTTTCAGTATCTCTCAGGCAATCTGCCGGGCCATCCTGTCGAACAGGCCCCAAACCGATCCGGCATGCCTCCAACTGCTCAGACAAAAAATGCTGGCTCACTGGAAGGACAGACGGCGCAAATGCAGAGACCGAACGGCACGGCCATCCAACAACCACCGGCCGGCCTCATTCCCAAGGTGTCTCAGAGGATAGCAAGGGACATCACTGTCGAGACAGATCTCTATCGGATGGTATTTTCAGAACGAGGCGCCGTCCTTAAAGAATGCCTCCTGAAACGCTATTCTACAAATATGAAGCCGGATTCGCCGCCCGTGAACCTTATAAACACGTCGCAACCCGACCTTCCTTTGGGTATCGAGCTTGGAACGTCACCGCCCGTCGATCTTTTGGATCAGACGTTCGATGCCGACAAACCTGGGCTCGTCTTGACCGACTCCAAAAAGGAGGGGAGCTTGAGCTTCTCGTACAGACTGCCTAATGGATCTTCTGTTTTAAAAACCTATACATTCCACCAGGGGAGCTACTGGGTAGACCTCTCCATAGAGGTCAAAGGACGACCTGGTGCGCCCGTGACCATATTTATGTACAACAGGCCCTTTTCCAAGGAGACAAGTTATGTATTCTCAGGGCCTGCCTACTATGCAAAAGACGCCTTGACAGAGGTAAAACTCAGCAAGCCAGGGGAAAAATCGAATCATTCAGGGCCAATAGACTGGATCGGCTATGAAGATAACTACTTTTTGGCTGCCATAATACCGCTGGACCAATACGGCGGTGCTAATGCCACTTTTGAAAAAAAAGATGCATCCGGACTTACGGCCATCAGCCTTACATTACCCCTCAAGTCAGACGAGGCGGGAGATTCTGTAAGGCTTGGGCTTTATTACGGGCCGAAAGAGATAGAGACATTGAAGGCACTAGACCACCATCTGGCCGATTCGATAGATTTCGGCTGGTTTACACCTATTGCAAAACCCCTTCTGTATCTTCTCAACTTTCTCTACAGTTATTTTCATAACTACGGCATTGCCATCATAATCATCACACTGCTGATAAAGATCGCCTTCTGGCCACTTGCGCACAAGAGCGCCAAGTCTATGAAGACCATGCAAAAGCTGCAGCCGAAGCTCGCCAAGTTGAAAGAAAAATATGCAAACGACAAAGAGGCCCTGAACAGAGAACTTATGCAGCTCTATAAAACATACAAAGTCAATCCTATGAGCGGGTGCCTGCCCATGTTACTGCAGATACCGGTATTTTTCGCCCTTTACAAGGTGCTTCTACAGGCAATCGAACTCAGACACGCCCCATTCGCCTTATGGATAAAAGATCTGTCCGCGCCTGACCGTCTAATGATACCAGGGGTCGTCATACCTATCCTTGGCGGCATCCCGGTCCTTACGCTCTTCATGGGCGCCTCAATGTATCTGCAACAGAAGATGACACCCAGTTCTCTTGACCCCACCCAGGCCAAGATGATGCAAATCCTGCCGGTGGTCTTCACATTCATGTTTATAAATTTTCCATCCGGTCTCGTACTCTACTGGCTTGTAAACAACCTGTTTTCCATAGTGCAGCAATACTATATAAATAAATTCACTGAGTAAACCCGGATATCGCCATGTCAACCGCTATTGTTTCAGCAGTATCAGCAGCATCAATGGAATTTGAAGGTAAGACCGTCGAACAGGCCACTGAATTAGCCTGTAAACACTTTTCATTGCCTGCGGACGAACTCGATATAGAGATACTCTCTAAAGGCTCTTCCGGTATATTCGGCCTAGGGGGCAGAAAGGCAAAAATAAGGGTCACACCTAAACGCCAGGCCGTGAAGGCACATAATGCATTAAAATCACCTGACGAACCTCTAGTTGAGTCTTCACCTTCAAATGCCCCAAGCAATGCCGAACCAACTTCAGATCTCGCTTATCTCAATGCAGTCAGAGAGATGACCGAAGGACTTTTAAAAAAAATGGGGCTTGAATGTAACGTCGAGCTGAAAAATGAAAAGACCGGCCCGAAGATAGAGATATCCGGCCAGGATACGGCGATAGTAATAGGCCGCGAAGGAAAGACCCTCGAGGCCATCAAATATCTGGTCAACAGGGCCGCAGCAAAACGACTTGGGGGCCGAGATGGCGCCATCTCGGCCATTCCAATCGATGCAGACGGCTTTCGCTCCAGTAGGGAGGAATACCTCGTCAAGCTCGCCCGTTCCAAGGCGGAACAGGCCAAAAAGACAGGCCGGACAGTTGTCCTTCCCCCCATGAACCCGGCTGAAAGACGGTTTATACACCTCACGTTGAAAGACACTGATGGTGTACGCACCACCAGTACAGGGAGTGGTAATATGCGCAGGGTGATAATCATACCGACAAACCGTACCCCCCGCGGTCCCAGTAAAGGCCTAAATCAACAGCACGGCCGGATAAGCGCCCGGCAGCACAAAAAAGAGAGTGAATGACCTCTTTAAAGAAGAAGATACCATTGCAGCTATAGCAACCCCTGTTGGCACAGGCGGGATAGGGATTATAAGAATAAGCGGAACGTCCAGTCTGGATATACTCCGCAAGATATTCAGACCAAAAAGGGCCGGTTCATCCATCGAATCCCACCGCCTTTATTACGGACACGCCATAGATCCGAGAGATGGCATAGTAATAGACGAAATACTCGCTGTCTTTATGAAGGCACCCAACACCTACACGAGAGAAGATACGGTCGAACTCCATTGCCACGGGGGGCGGGCGGTATCGAAACATCTCCTGGAGGCGGTAACAGGTCTTGGCGCCAGGATTGCGGAACCAGGGGAGTTTACAAAAAGGGCCTATCTAAACGGCAGGATTGACCTTTCCCAGGCGGAGGCGGTCCTGGAAATCGTCCAAGCAAAGACCGAAAAAGAACGCAGCCTTGCTGCAGCCGCGCTCGAAGGGGCGTTGACCAGCCGGATAGAGGCGGTCAGACAGATAATAATCCAGACGCTCGCTCATATAGAGGCTGTGATCGACTTCCCTGAAGATGAAATCAGACCCTTTGACGCCAACACTATGCTGACGAATCTCATGGAACAGGCCATTTCACCGCTCAGCAGCCTCCTGGATGCCTACAGCCATAGTCGGATCCTACGGGAAGGTGCAAGGATCGCCCTTGTCGGCAGGCCCAATGTCGGCAAATCGAGCCTCTTCAACGCCATGCTCGGCTCATGTCGGGTCATAGTAAGCCCGATTCCTGGCACCACTAGAGACACGATCGAAGAGACCCTAGAGCTAGAGGGCGTATCCGTGACGCTAGTCGATACGGCCGGCATAAATAAAGACAGCCGCGATCCTATTGAGGCTATAGGCATGGGGCTTTCTTTGGAGGAGATCAAGAGGGCCGATCTCACAATCGCCGTCTTTGATACAAGCCGCGACATTACGGAAGAAGATATGGCGCTCATGGACATATTGCCGACTGGTAGACCCCTGATTGCAGCGTTGAACAAGGCCGATATCGTCTGCCGACCGGATCTGGAACGGATCAAAGAGGCAGTGAGCGCCAGGCTGGCAGCAAGGGACACTGAGGCAGGCCTTGTGATAACCTCGGCGTCGGATGCACAAGGACTCCATGAGCTTAAAAGAGAAATCATAAGGCTACTGCTCAAGGACTCGAGTAACATCCAAGGCGTACCTGTTTTTATCCCGAACATCAGGCAAAAAAACGCCATCGAACAGGCGACGGCCGCCATCCAAAGGGCGTGCGGCAATCTTAAAGACAGGGCCCCGGAAGAGCTGATAGCCATTGACCTAAACGACGCCCTCAAAAAACTGAACGAGGTGCTTGGAATAGAGATGGGGCAGGAGATACTTGACGAGATATTCAGCCGTTTCTGTATTGGAAAATAAAATAGCCATTAGGATAAAATTATGGCAAACGAAAAAGAGGGGATTCTAATATACGAAGACCCTGATGCCGCCCATTCCCTCTTGAAAACGGCGGAACAGGCTGCATTGAAGGCGGGAAAGGTCCTTAAATCCCTATTCGGCCGCATCAAGGATATACGACACAAGGGCAGGATAGATCTTGTCACAGAAGCAGATGTCGCATCGGAAAGGGTCATAATTGAGGTATTAAAATCAACCCACCCTGGCATCCCGGTCCTTTCTGAGGAGACAAACCCCGAGTATCGTTCAGCCTCAAAAGACGACTTCTTTTGGATAGTCGATCCGCTGGATGGGACCACCAATTTCGCCCATGCCTTTCCATGGTTCGGTGTGTCCATTGCCCTTGCCAGCGGGGACAAGGTCATCCTGGGCATAATCCACTGTCCGGTCCAACAAGAGACGTTCTCGGCAAGCCTCGGCAAAGGGGCGTGGCTCAACGGCCGACCAATCAAGGTCTCAAATACGCCTACCATTGAAGACGCCCTTTTGGCCACCGGGTTCCCTTATGATGTCCAGGAAGACGCTGCAGATGTAATGGCCGCATTCAAGGCCGTAGTAACAAAGGTCCAGGGGGTAAGGAGGGCCGGGGCGGCAGCCCTTGACCTCGCCTATGTGGCATGTGGCAGATTCGACGGTTTTTGGGAGATAAAACTGAAACCATGGGATACCGCCGCAGGTAAACTCCTCGTGGAAGAGGCCGGCGGCAAGGTAACCGATTTCAGGGGCAGCGTCTATTCACCTTTCATGCAGGAGATAATGGCAACAAACGGCCTGATACACAGGGAATTAGGCAACATCCTCATGCCTTTCAGCCAACATCTAAAAAGAGGCGTCACCTGCATGACAGCTTGAAAGGGTTGTTGCACCTCATTAATATTATACCAGATCCTGCAAAAAACCTACCTGACAACAGGATAACAGGTCCTGTCAATTAAATTAATATCGAAAAGAAGACTGGAAGATAAAGATGTCCACATTCCGAGAAATCACCTGCCCAAGGTGCCAAGAAAAGATAAAGATCCACGCAAACCCCATCCCGACCGTAGATATAATCATAGAGACCGCGGGGGGGATAGTCCTTATCGAACGAAAGAACCCGCCTTTTGGCTGGGCCATACCTGGGGGCTTTGTAGATTACGGCGAATGCGTGGAAGCGGCTGCAATAAGAGAGGCCCTTGAGGAGACTGGCCTAAAAATAAGGCTCAAGACCCTTCTAGGCGTCTATTCAAACCCAGACCGGGATCCTCGAATGCACACAATCAGCACGGTATTCATAGCAGAGGCCCAAGGTGAGCCACAGGCTGGAGACGATGCAAGATCAACCGAGATCTTCCCTCTCAACAACTTCCCTACCGACCTTGCTTTTGATCATAAAAAGATACTTGAAGAGTATATAAAGCTCAAAATGGCAACGGCAACCCCTATGTCATAGCTAATCGGGGGGGGTGAACTTATTTTGCTCGCAATTGCAACAGTCTCCGCCTTTGAACGCTTCGAGTTTGAACCGCCTGTAACGTCCTTAGCAACCACCTTGTCGCCGCCAGTCTTCTTAGCCACATACATGGCCTCATCGGCCTCGTGTATCAAGCTGGTTACATCGTCTCTCAGCCTCTGCGACGTCTTTTTGAACCCGGCCACCCCGACACTTAGGGTGGTCTCGCCCCTATCTTTGTAATTGAGATAGTTCCTGCGTATACGTTCAGCTATCATCTCCGCCTCTTTAGCACCTACTTGAGGCAGTATAACTGCAAATTCGTCGCCGCCGATCCGGCAAGGTGTATCTACGGAATTCCGAATGGAGCTTTTTAACACCTCCCCCAGAGAGATCAAAACCTTGTCGCCAAACTCATGGCCTTTCTGATCATTCAATTCCTTGAAATTGTCTATATCGACAATCGCAAGATAAAGGCCATAACCTTGTCTAGCCGCCCTTTCAGCCTCCTCCTCAAGCCTTTGGTCAAAGAAACGTCGGTTATACAAATCGGTAAGGGTGTCTCTTAATGAGAGCTGCTCAAGCTTGTGCCTTAACGCCCTCTCCTTCATCAATCTCAACAATTTGGCCTCGAATTCATCAAGACTGAACGGCTTCTGAATAAAGTCGCTTGCTCCTGCCTTTATTACGTCTGTATATCTAAAATCTTTTGTAAAGCCGGTCATAACGATTATATCTGTATCGGGCCACCTTGCCTTAACCTTGCTTGTGAGCTCAAGACCATTCATATTGGGCATCAATAGATCCGTGACTATAACGGCTGCCGGTACCCGCTCCATCGAGACTATAGCTTGGAGACCGTCCCTTGCCAGGCTGCAAGGAAGACCGATTTCGCTCAAAAAATCCCTTAAAAGCCGTAAGATCGCTTCATCATCATCTACTATCAGTAGGCGGTCTTCTTCTTGCAACAATTCATCAGACATATCGGACATGAAGATATCATCCTCCCACGCCGCCCTAAAAACCCACCGCAAAACTAAAGATCGGGCGCACACTGGGCGAACGCGATAAAGTAAAACTTATCTCCTGTCAGGTCAGGGCCATCAGAAATTTCTTCGCAGCAGACACCTTTGCCATAAAGGTACTATAAAAAGCAGCAAAATTAAAATATATTACTTAAATTACCTTCGAACAGAAATCAATATCTTTACTTCAAAAATAACATAATACCCTCTTCATTTCAGAGATTAAGATTGGGTTACAAGCAGCAGAGGACATCGGTTATAAAACGTCCTGCCCCAATGCCCATGCACAATTATTAAAGTCAGATGTCGTGACAACGACCAAAGAGGCTGGGGATTGCGCCAAGCCGGACAGATATTATAATAATATATCTTTTTTGAATTCTATCTAAAAAATAATGAAGCGATCAAAAAACAAAAGGGGGCTGAGATGGCCAGGATAACAGTTGAAGACTGCCTTGAGAAGGTAAGGGATCGGTTCTCGCTTGTATATCTCGCTGTAGAGAGGGTCAAACAGCTCAGAAAGGGTGCTGCACCCCTCGTGCAATGCAAAAACAAGGAAATCGTCACCGCCCTTAGGGAAATAGCAGCCGGCAAGGTGACCTATGAAAATCTAGACGAACTTGGCCGCGAGGCAGAAGAACAAAGGGCCTACAAGAGTTTTCAGCCAGAGGCCTTTCTGTCCGAAACGCCTCAATAATTAAAAGAACCTCCGGACAGGATCATGAAAAGGGACTATTACGACATATTGGGTGTCTCGAGGACCGCCTCTCCTGAAGAAATTAAAAAGGCCTACAGGAAACTGGCCCTTAAGTACCATCCCGACAGAAATCCTGGCGACAAGGAGGCTGAAGAGAGGTTTAAAGAGGCCGCCGAGGCCTATGAGGTACTTCAAGACCCGGAAAAACGCAGGGTGTATGACCTTCATGGACACGATGGCATGGCCGGAATGGGTTTCAGCGGTTTCAGCCGCCAGGAAGACATCTTTAGCGCGTTCAGCGACCTCTTTGAGGATATCTTCGGTTTCTCGACCGGTCGCCGCCATCAAGGATCTGGATTAAGGCCTGAACAAGGGGCGGATCTGAGATACGATCTCTCCATCTCTTTTGAAGAGGCGGCAAGGGGCGCAGATAAAGAAATAGAGATAACAAGGCTTGAATCCTGTCAAGAATGCCTGGGAAGCGGACTCAGGCCAGGTACCCAGCCGACGGTCTGCCATCTCTGCGGCGGCAGGGGCCAGGTTATAAGGGCTGAGGGTTTCTTCAGGATTGCAACCACCTGCCCGAATTGTCATGGCAGAGGCGTTATTATAACAAACCCATGCAATGCATGCGGTGGGCAGGGCAGGATCCGCGAGAAACGCAGGGTGAAGATAAGAATCCCGGCAGGGGCTGACGACGGCGCCAGACTTAGGCTCCGTGGAGAAGGCGAAGCTGGGGTCAGAGGCGGCCCAAGGGGAGATCTATACATTATACTCCATGTCGAACCACATGAATTCCTTGAGAGACGTGGAAACGACCTGCACTGCCGGATACAGATCTCCATGACGCAGGCGGCCCTTGGAGACGAGATCGAGGTGCTCACCTTGGATGGTCCCCACAAACTCAAGATACCGGCCGGCGTCCAATCCGGGGAGACATTAAGGCTCAAGGGGCTAGGCGTCCCTGACCTTAGGGGTCTAGGAACAGGAGACCAGGTCATCGAGGTAGCGGTTCTGACCCCGACAAGACTCACAGAAAGACAGAAGGAACTGCTCAGGGAATTCGCGTCGCTGGAGAAAGAAAAGGATGAGGGTGGTATATTTAGGAGGTTTTTCAAGAGGTTTGAAGGCCATGAGATGGCAGGTAAAAAGGAGGGGGCGATTTGAGCAATTCGGGCTTTTCACATCTGGACAAAAAGGGACGGGCCTGCATGGTCGATGTGAGCCACAAGACCGCAACGCAACGGGAGGCCGTGGCCTCCGGTAGGGTTATGCTGGGGGAAAAGGCATTCAATGCCCTTACCGAAAACGGCGTACCAAAAGGAGATGTCTTGGCCGTGGCTAGGGTGGCAGGAATAATGGCCGCCAAGAAGGTGGATGCGCTGATCCCCCTTTGTCACCCCCTGCCGCTTAGTTCGATCGAGATCGATTTTACCCTTGATCCAATTGAATCTTCAGTAGTAATACAGGCTAAGGTAAAGACAAATGGCGTCACAGGGGTGGAGATGGAGGCACTGACCTCAGTTTCCGTCGCTGCACTTACAATCTATGATATGTGCAAGGCCTTAGAAAAAGGTATAGTCATAAGGGAAATACGTCTTGAATCCAAATCGGGCGGGAAGAGCGGCGCCTGGAAGAGATGATCATAATAAAATTAGGAGGCATTGGTGGATAAGGCTCAACTTGAACATTTCCGCAAGATACTTCAGCAAAAACTGAACGAGCTCCTGGGCGAGGCGGACAGGACTATCGATGAGATGACCGGTATGGACGAAAACTTTCCTGACCCGACCGACAGGGCATCCGTTGAATCAGACCGCAATTTTGAATTACGCATAAGAGATAGGGAGAGAAAACTCATAAAAAAGATACAAAAGGCCCTTGAGAAAATAGACAACGGCACCTATGGAATATGCGAAAAGTGCGGGGAGGAGATCAGCATCGGCCGTCTTGAGGCTAGACCGGTAACCACACTGTGTATAGAATGCAAATCCAAAGAGGAACGGGAAGAAAAGGCTAGAGGCCTTTAAATGTATGAAGCTCTACTGCGCCCTTGTCTGGCATATGCATCAACCGCTTTATCTTGACCCTGTAAGCGGCCGTTTTGCAATGCCGTGGGTACGTCTCCATTCTGTCAAGGCATACAACGATATGCTTTCGTGCCTGAAAGGGAGACGTGAGGCAAGGGTTACATTCAATTTCGTCCCATCACTTCTCTATCAGATCGGGCTTTACCTCGAAGGCAAAACTGACGAGTTTCTGGAGATCAGCCGCAAAAAGACCTCGGAGCTCTCTAACCCGGAAAAGGAATTCATACTTACCCATTTCTTCAGCTGCCACTGGCCTACTATGGTTGAACCATACCAACGCTATGTGCAGCTACTGGCCTTAAGAGGCAGGGACTTCGTCCCTTCAGATGCCTCGTGGACCAGAAACCGTTTTTCAGAGCAGGATCTGCTGGATCTCCAGGTCTGGTTCAATCTCACATGGATGGGTTTTGCGGCAAGAAAAGACCCTTTTATAAACGGTCTTTTCCAGAAAGGACGGCTCTTTACCGAAGAAGAAAAGGCACGGCTCCTGGATGCCCAGCTTGATATAATGAAGGAACTTATCCAATCCTACGCCGAAAGATGGACCGACGATCAGATCGAGATAACAACAAGCCCGTTTTATCACCCAATATTGCCTCTCCTCATGGACACCGATTACGCAAAAAGATGTGCGCCTGGCGTCAGACTCCCACGCCGCTTTTCATATCCACAGGACGCCACTGCCCAGCTTAAAAGAGGTAAAGATTTCTGTCAAAAAATATTCAAAAAGGCCCCAAGCGGCCTCTGGCCTTCCGAAGGTTCAGTGGCCCCTGAGCTTATCCCTGCCGCCAGCGAGGCCGGTTTTTCATGGTTGGCCACAGACGAGGCGATTCTCTACAAATCCATCGACAGCCCTGGTCCCGATGCGCTCTTCCAGCCTTACAAGGCGCAGATAGGTGATAGCTCTATGGATATAATCTTCAGACACCATGAGCTCTCCGACCTTATAGGCTTTGTGTATAAAGAAAACGACCCTGAAATAGCCGCGGTCGACTTTATTACAAGACTGAACGAGATAAGACGGAGGCTCTCTGCAACAACGGATCGTCCGCCTTTCGTGGCCGTCATCCTTGACGGTGAAAACCCATGGGAATACTATATGGACGGCGGTGAGGGTTTTCTCAGCGCACTCTATGACGGCATTATCTGCAACCCCGATCTTGAGCTCGTAACGGTAAGCGATTATCTCAAACGATATCCGCCAAACAAAACCCTGACACGCCTCCATACTGGCTCTTGGATAAACGGTGACTTTGGTATATGGATAGGGGGGGAGGAGGAAAACAGGGCGTGGGAGGTCCTTGGAGAGGCAAGGACTGCCGTGGAGGATGCAATCAAGACCGGCATCCTTGGTGAAAATGAGATATCCAATGCAATGGAATCCATATTCGCGGCAGAGGGAAGCGACTGGTTCTGGTGGTACGGCGACAAATTTTCAACCAGCTATGCCTATGAATTTGACAGCCTCTTCAGGCTTCATCTACAAGGGGCCTATAGGGCGCTTCGGCGCGCCGCCCCTGCTGATCTCTCGATCCCGCTGAGGCGGCCTAAGGCCATCCTGCCAGCCGCAACACCGGTTGCGTTCATAACACCCATAATAGATGGCAGGATAAGTTTTTATTGGGAATGGAATGGGGCTGGTTCAGTCTCGCTTGCCGAACAGGGCGGCTCGATGCACAGGAGCGCCTCAAATCTAAACAGGATATTTTACGGATTCAACATAAATTCGCTCTTTCTGCGACTCGACCCTGCCAAAAAAAACTTCTTGGAATGGCCTGCTGGTCTCGGCATAAGCCTATCAATTACTACAGCCAAAGACAGGGTCGCCATAGAGGCATATCCAGCCCAGGTCGGGATGGATAAGCTCGGGACAACGACATGGCGGTGCCAAATCAAGAAGAACGACCTTGAGATCCCGCTTCACGAATCAGGGATCAGGTTCGCCATAGAAGAAATAGCCGAATTCGAGATACCATTTGTCTTCCTAGACCTTATTGCAGGCGAGGAATTAAGTCTTAACATTAAAACGATCCAAGATGGATTGGTACAGGACACATGGACAAGGGCTGGCTATCTATCGATCAAGATGCCAGATAAAGACTTTGAACGAAGGCTCTGGCTGGTATAAAAAGGAGTAAAAAGATGCCAGAACTGCGCAGAGATCCGATAATAGGCAGATGGGTCATCATAGCCAAAGAACGCGGCAAACGCCCCAGTGACTTTGTAATAGAAGAAGAAAAGACAAAGGGAGGATTCTGTCCGCTGTGCCCCGGCAATGAACACACCACACCACCGGAGGTCCTGGCCTATGGGAGACAGGGTTATGCCCCGAACACACCCGGCTGGACCTTGAGGGTGGTGCCCAACAAATTTCCGGCCCTCATCATTGAAGGCGATTTGAACAAACAAGGCGAAGGTATTTATGACATGATGAACGGAATAGGGGCCCACGAGGTCATCATAGACACCCCCAACCACGACGAAACCATACCCCGGATGTCCGAATTCCAGGTCAAGCAAATACTCTTCGCCTACAGGGACAGGATGCTCGATTTGGCAAGGGATATAAGGTTTCAATACATAATCATATTCAAAAACTTTGGCAAGGCGGCAGGGGCCTCGCTCGAACACTCCCACTCCCAATTGATCGCCCTTCCGATCGTGCCGCAACTCATCCAGGAAGAGGTGATGGGGTCCTTGCGTTATTACGAATACAAAGAACGCTGCGTATTCTGCGACATAATACATCAGGAATTAGCTGGGAACACCCGTGTTGTATGTGAAAACAAAGACTTCTTGACCATCGCTCCGTTTGCACCAAGGGCGCCGTTCGAGATGTGGCTCCTGCCTAAGAGGCATTATTCTTCATATGTCTCCATGGATGACGGTATGTTCGACTCCCTCGCGAGGATATTTCTTGAAACAATGCGCCGTCTTGACAAGGCATTGCCCAAGGTACCTTATAATTATATGTTGCATACAGCCCCTCTCAAAAACCTCTCGATGGACTACTATCACTGGCACATAGAAATTATGCCTAAACTCACAATGGTAGCAGGGTTTGAATGGGGCACCGGATTTTATATCAATCCCACGCCGCCTGAGGAGTCAGCCAAGTTCCTAAGGGAAATCAGGATATAAAGATGGCCGGCATAGGCTTTGTCAGGTAAATAACAGATCTCGGAAATAGCCTAGAAAATATATGGACAAGCCAAAATTCTATAGAGGTGCATTATGGCGGATGAGAAAAAAAAGATACTGATAGTAGACGATGAAGAAAGCATACATCTCCTGTACAAAGAGGAACTAGAAGAAGAAGGTTACGAAATCCAATCAGCAATGAACGGAGACGATGCGCTTAGATATTTTGACAGCTATAGGCCTGACTTGGTCGTCCTGGACATCAACATGCCGGGGATGGATGGAATAGAGGTACTCCGCCAAATGAAGCAAAAGAGGCCGGCAACCCCAGTAATATTGAGTTCGGCATACCCTGAATACAAACAAGATCTGGCCTCTTGGGCCTCGGACGATTATATAGTAAAGTCATTCAATCTGACCGAACTCAAGTCTTCCATTAAAAAACATCTATCAAAATAAAGGCGATGGAGTCGACGGCCATTGGAGTTGGACGGCCTGAGATAAAGGCAATCCTCGAAGGACTCTTGCTGGTCGCTACAAAACCGCTTGGTCTTAAAGAACTAACAGGCCTGCTACCTGAATTCAGCAAAGATGACATACTCATTGCGTTAAAGCTACTTCAAAGAGAATATGACGACCAGTGTCACGGCCTCGAGATAAGAGAGGTAGCTGGCGGCTGGCGGCTGCAGTCAAAAAGCAAGGTCAGGGAATGGATATTGCGGCTCAAAGAATCGACTCCGGCCAAACTCGGCCGCTCTTCACTTGAGACCCTCTCCATAATCGCCTACAAACAACCCGTAACACGCGCTGAGATAGAACATCTGAGAGGCGTAGATTCGAGTGGACCTTTAAGGATACTGCTCGACAGAAAACTCATAAAGACGGCCGGAAGGAAAGAGGTCCCTGGACGCCCCCTTATCTACCGTACCACAAAGCGTTTTCTTGAGGTATTCGACCTGAAAGACATCTCGGACCTCCCGTCCCTCGCTGAACTGTCAGATATGGAAGACACCCATGAGCTACCGCTTTTCAAATAATCTGAGAAAAAGGGGGCTTTTATTTTTATGGACAGAGATTGCTTGTTGCCCTACCCGTTTCCAATTGTAATCCATTTTCAGGATCTGAACGGGCTGTCAAACAAGGCTGCAGGCCCCAATTCCGCCTCGATCTCCAAGAGCCTATTGTACTTGGCTATGCGCTCGCTCCTACTTATGGAACCTGCCTTTATCTGACAGCCGTCCATCGCCACAGTAAAATCAGCTATGAAGTCGTCTTCCGTCTCGCCTGATCTATGGGAGACCACAAAATCCCAACCTGCCGCCCTGCACATACGAATGGCATCTACAGTCTCGCTGACCGTGCCGATCTGATTCAGCTTTATCAACGCGGCGTTAGCAGCCCTCTCCTTTACGCCCCTGGCTATAAACTCGGTGTTTGTGACGAATATATCGTCCCCGACTATCTGGATCTCTTGGCCGAGCTCCCTTGTCATAAGGGCAAAACCGTCCCAATCATCTTCTGCGAGGCCGTCTTCTATGGAAATAATCGGATACTTTCTCACCCATTCTTTATAGAGCTCGACCATCTCAGCGCTCGTCTTTTCGCCGCCGCCTGAACGAGCAAGGACGTACTTTCCATCTCTAAAGAATGAACTGGCTGCAGGATCAAGCGCTATAGCTATGTCTTCTCCCGGCCTATAACCAGCCCTTTCTATGGCTGCCACGATGAGCTCGCACGGCTCCTCGTTACTCTTAAGATTGGGTGCAAAACCACCTTCATCCCCCACGGATGTGGCATAGCCCTTATTCTTTAAAATGGTCTTTAATGCATAAAAGGTCTCGGCACTGTATCTTAGCGCCTCTCTAAACGTGGGGGCACCGATAGGCACGATCATGAATTCCTGGAAGTCCACACTACAATCGGCATGTTTGCCACCGTTTAAGACATTCAACATAGGAACTGGAATGCGGTTTGAACAGGCCCCTCCAAGATAGGCATAGAGCGGCAGACCTACGCTCTGAGCTGCCGCCCTGGCAACCGCCATCGAGACTGAGAGGATGGCGTTTGCCCCGAGCCTGCTTTTATTGGACGTCCCGTCCAAATCTATCAAGACCTGATCGATTTCCTGTTGTATCGTGGCATCCAGACCTTGGAGCGCTAAAGCTATGACATCTTCTACATTCTCCACCGCCTTTAAGACACCCTTGCCCCCATATCTCGACTGATCTTGATCCCTGAGCTCAAGTGCCTCATTCTCACCGGTGGACGCCCCAGACGGGACAGAGGCGATCCCAAGACTCCCGTCCTCAAGAGCGACATATGTGCGAATGGTGGGATTCCCCCTGGAATCCAATATCTCCATCGATTCTATCTCTACAATCTTGCTCATCGGCTCCTCCCGCTATCTGGTTTATTTATTAACTTTCGTTTATAATGACTTTAATCTCAAGTCAAGCAAAAAGGTGAACATATGTGTCAATCCAGCGTATACCTGTTGAAGGATGGGAAGGAAGAGGAGATCATGCGGGACGTGATACTGGTTGAGCCTTGCCCCGAAGGTGTGAAGGTGCAGGGTCTTTTCGAGCCGCCCCGTATTATAAGTGCAAAGATATCAAAGATAGACCTCCTGAAACACAAGGTTATTCTTGAATCATCCGGACAGAGATCACAAAAAATTTAAATCTGACCAAAAAATAAAGTAGATGGGGATCGAAAATGACCGAAATTGAAAAATTGCGCATACTCTTGCCGCATCTTATAGAACACAATGAAGAACATGCCAGGGAATTTCTGCGATGGACATCCGTACTCGAGGAGGCGGGCATGCCCGATGCAGCTGCTGCCCTCAAGAAGGCTGCGTTCTCCTCAGGAGATGTAACAAAACATCTTAAAACCGCAATGAATCTCGCCGGAGGCCCTATATCAGGCCATGAAATAGGACGTCACCACCACCATCATCACGAGCACGAATAAGCCATCAGGGAGACAACAAAAAAATAAATGAAATACATAAGCACGAGGGGCGGAATCGAGCCAATATCCTTTAAAGACTCCGTGATGATGGGCCTTGCGACAGATGGCGGCCTCATCCTGCCTGAACAACTCCCTACGGCTGGACCAGAGATTATAGAAAAATGGGAAGGACTCGACTACCATGAGCTTGCCTATGAGGTCATGTCGCTCTTTATAGACGATATCACCTCTAAAGACCTGAAGGCCATGATAGACAATGCCTACAAAAATTTTGACACGCCGGAGGTCACACCCCTTGTCAAAGTAGGCGACTTGCACATACTTGAGCTCTTCCACGGCCCGACCCTCGCCTTTAAGGACATTGCCCTGCAGTTCCTCGGAAACCTCTTCTCATACCTATTGAAGGAACGCAACGAGAAGATGAACATATTAGGTGCAACATCAGGCGACACGGGCAGCGCCGCCATATATGGGGTCAAGGGTAAAGAAAACATCAACATCTTTATCCTGCACCCCCATGGCAGGGTAAGCCCCATCCAAGCCCTTCAGATGACGACCGTACCTGATAAAAACGTATTCAATATAGCGATAAATGGGACCTTTGACGACTGCCAGGCGATAGTAAAAAACATCTTCAACGACATCCCTTTCAAGTCCCAATACAAGCTTGGGGCTGTCAACTCCATAAACTGGGCTAGGATCCTCGCCCAGGTGGTATATTATGTCTATTCATTTCTATGGATTAAAAAGAAAGAAGGTGCAGAGCGGGTTGATTTCTCTGTCCCGACCGGAAACTTCGGAGACATCTTCGCCGGATACGTGGCAAGGCGTCTCATCTCGCCGCACATCGAACGGCTTATCCTCGCCACCAACGAAAACAACATCCTCACACGCTTTATCATGGAGGGCCGCTATAAGATCGCGCAAAGGGTCATCCCGACCGTAAGCCCTTCCATGGACATACAGATCGCAAGCAATTTCGAGCGATATATCTACTATCTCTTCGGGCAAGACCCCCAAAGGGTGAAGAGGGCGATGGAGCAGTTTGAAAAGACCGGCGAGATCGTCTTCAACCCTGACGAAATGACCATGGCGCGGGAAGACTTTGCCTCGGCGTCAATAAGCCAACCCGAGACCATTGAGACCATACGAGCCGTATACAGAAATACAGGCTATGTGCTGGACCCTCACACGGCAGTCGGCGTAGCGGCAGCAAAAAGACTTTCATCCGCCCTTCTGCGCCACAGTATCGTGTGTCTAGCTACGGCCCATCCAGCCAAATTCGCAAGGACAGTAAAAGAAGCAATCGGCCATGAGCCGAAGAGGCCTGCTTCGCTTGAAGACATTGAAAAAAGGCCGACCAGGTTGAAGCTACTTCCTGCAGACATAGGCGCGGTGAAGGCATACATACAGCAACAGGCGACTTAGTGCTTATCGTAAATGATCCCAATTTTTCTAAACGCGACTATGGCGCCAGTCCTGTGCAACAACGCCTCATATCTTTTCATGCCTTTCTTCAGCAAGTCTTTCAAATCTCGCTAAGATCTTCTGGGCCTATTGGACCATGAACGGACGACCTCGATGCTTCTTAGGTTGGATTGTTTTCCTTTACCTAATTTTTTCCTTTCCGCTCCATATTGACTGACATCGTGACAATCTTTACGTTTCAACTATTTGAAACCGACATCCCACGCTCGCCTACAGGAAATGCGCCGCCTCCGCTTTTTCATTATCAATCGGTTGCGGCTGGCCTACAGATTCTTGAGCAGGCGGAGCCTTGATTGTGATTTATATCGCGACTGCTGGATCTATAAAAGGTCTCATGTAGCTCTCAATATAATCCGGATGTACCCGGCGTTGAGGAACTCGAGCAGGAAAAGAACTTGACGAGGATATAATAAAACGATATTTCCATCAATACTGGTTGGTCAGTATTGGTTCTATCTTATTGAAACAAATGAGGCTGATATGAAAGGAATGCGCCAATATCATCTTCAATTCACATGGCGGAGGTGGAGCGGAAAGGATGATCAAGATGATCAAGTCGATTGCAAATCGATTTGCGGCTGAAGGCGTAAGGCCAAATTTCAATCTGACCAAATGATGCTAGATGTTAAGGGTGAGAAAGATATGCAAGTCATAGATGAACGGAAACGAGCTAAAATCCTTTCGGCGGCGGCCGGACTTTTTGCCACGCAACCCTTCCACAAGGTGCTGTTGAGCGACGTGGCTAAGGCGGCGGAAGTAGGCAAGGGAACACTATACATCTATTTCAATAGCAAAGAAGACCTTTATATTTCAGTGCTTTATAACGGATTTTCTCGGCTGGTAGACCGGCTTCGCGAACGGATAGATGAAGATACTCACAGTCCAGCGGAAAATCTTGAGATGGTGATTCGTGAGATGGTCAATTTTGCTTATCAAAACCCCCACCTGTTCGAGCTGATACGTACGATTCCTGTCTGGAAAGCTATTGACCGGGCCAAGTGGGATGCTAAACGTACAGAGCTAAAAGACATGATCGAATCTATCATCCGCCAGGGCATTGCCCTGGGAATTTTTATCGATTCCCATCCGGAATTTACCGCCCGGTATATTCCCGGGTTCATCCGCTCAGTGCTGCTTGAAGGGACTGAAACAGTCGACCGTGAGGTACTGATCGATCATATCCTGAATTTTGTCAAGGCTGCAATTACTGTCAAGGAGAAGGTGTGTTAAGACCGCTGCAGTGGGGATTGGCCGGCCTGGCGCTGTTTTTTCTCAATAGATGCGCAGTGAATCAAACACACGATGTGCAAATATATTGGCATGTGCTTAATACTGGAAGATCCGGATCAGTCTTACCCTACCATACCGAAGATCCCCTCACGTTAAAGAACGCCCTGATACTGGCCAATACGCATAACGAGCAGATGGCCATAGCCGGTGAGGATTACCTTCAGACATTGATCGACAAGGATCGCGCCTTTGCCGCCTTTCTACCGACCATCAGCTTTGCTCCAACATTCATGCTCCAGGGGAAGACTGCATATGCGGCCAATAACCCCCTGATCGCCGAGTTTGAACCCAATCACACGACCGATCTGCCAG